>NZ_JBHYXD010000022.1:69424-78390 GCF_042751995.1 Streptomyces sp. NPDC059371
ACCCTCCCGCTCTCACTCTCACACCCACCCACACCCACACCCACAGGCCCCCCTCAACAACGCCCTCGCCCCCCCCCCCCCCTCGACGTGTGACGCCACGCCGGGGCGCGCCGGTGACCTGCCGAGTCGTTTGAAGTGCTACGACATGCGAGGGGAGTTGAGCGTTCTGTGTTTGACTTGTCTCTCTGTGGGCATGTCGACAAAACGCTGAAGTGACCTCACTGGCTGCGGTATACCAGGTGTACCCAGGTAGCAGGTGGTGCGACGATGGACGTTATGGGGGACAAGGCAACTCTGTTGGATACAGGGCGGTTTGCGCAGTCTGCCGACTTTGAGCAGCCGGCGGATCTCACGCAGCCTTCCGACCGGGACGAGACCGGCGAGGCTGCCGAGGAGGCGCGCCAGTGGTCGGCCGCGGAGGCCGGTGACGTCGAGGCGATGAGCGTCCTCGGGGCCATGCTGCTGCGCCGCGGCGATCTCGACGCCGCAGAACCGCAGTTGCGCGCGGCCACCGCCGCGGGTGACCGTGCCGCCGCCAACAATCTCGGTGTCCTCCTCTACCAGCGCGGATACGCCGACGAGGCCGCCGGATGGTGGCGGATCGCCGCCGTCGCCGGCAGTGCCGCCGCCGCACACGCGCTCGGCCGGCACCACCGCGAGCGCGGTGACGAGCCCGCCGCCGAGTACTGGCTGCGCCAGTCCGCCGAACAGGGCCACGCCCTGGGCGCCTACGCTCTCGCCGATCTGCTGGAGCATCGTAGCGACGTGGGTGCCGAGCAGTGGATGCGGGCCGCCGCCGAGCGAGGGCACCGCGAGGCCGCGTACCGGCTGGCGCGCACACTCGACCGCAAGGCCCTGGACTCGGGCGAGGCCGTGGGTGACAACGGTGTCATCGGTGCCGCCGGACAGGCCGCCGAGCAGTGGTACCGGCAGGCCGCCGCGCGTGGGCACCGCAGGGCCGCGCTGCATCTCGGGGCCATCCTGGAGAAGCGAGGCGATCTCAAGGAGGCCGGGCGCTGGTATCTGACCTCCGCCAAGGACGGGGAGGCGCGTGCCGCGTGCGCCCTCGGGTTCCTGCTGCGCGACGCCGGGGACCCCGACAGCGCCGCCGTCTGGTGGCTGCGGGCCGCCCAGGACGGGGACGGGAACGCCGCCAACGCGCTGGGCGCGCTGCATGCCGAGCGGGGTGAGACGCAGACCGCCGAGCGGTGGTACCGCGCCGCGATGGACGCGGGTGACGTGAACGGCGCGTACAACCTCGGGCTGCTCTGCGCCGAGCAGGGGCGGACCGCGCAGGCCGAGCAGTGGTACCGCAGGGCCGCGTACGCCGGTCACCGCGAGGCCGCCAACGCCCTGGCGATCCTGCTGCTCCAGGTCGGTGACGCGGCCGGGGCCGAGCCCTGGTTCTCCAAGGCCGCGGAGGCCGGGAGCGTGGACGCCGCGTTCAACCTCGGCATCCTGCACGCCGGGCGCGCCACCGAGAGCGACGACGCCGCGGCACTGCGGTGGTACGAGCGCGCGGCTGCCGCCGGTCACACGGAGGCGGCGCTCCAGGTGGGCATCGCGCGGCTGCGGGAGGGTGACGAGCCGGCTGCCGAGCGGCATCTGCGGTGCGCCGCGGGAGGGGGCAGCGCCGAGGCCGCCTACCGTCTCGCCGCGGTGCTCGACGCCCGGCGGCCCCCGGCGCCCGCTCACGAACTCGGGGAGCCCGCGCAGGAGAAGAGCGAGTGCGAGGAGTGGTACGAGCGGGCCGCGTCCCAGGGGCACCGGCGGGCGCAGGTGCGGGTCGGGATGCTGGCCGCGGCGCGGGGCGACGTCGTGGAGGCGGCACGCTGGTACCGCGAGGCCGCCGAGGCCGGGTCGCGCAACGGGGCCTTCAACCTCGGGCTGCTGCTGGCGCGCGAGGGCAGTGAGCCGGAAGCGGCGCTGTGGTGGGCCCGCGCGGCCGACGCGGGCCACGGGCGGGCGGCGCTCCGGCTGGCGCTCGTGTACGCGCGGCGCGGAGAGCTCGCCGAGGGCCAGCGCTGGGCCGACCGGGCCGTGTCGCTGGGCCCGGCGGAGGTCGCCGAGCGGGCGGCACGACTGCGGGACGCCTTGCGGGAGGAACTGTCGGCGTGAGGGTGGGGCGGCCGAGGGCCGGTTTGGCCTGGCGCTGATCGGGTGCGGAGGGGCCGTTGGCCGAGCGGGGTGGCGTCGGCCGGGTGCGGGCCGGTCGGCCGGGAGGCTGACCTGGCCTGTCCTGCCGGGGGCTGCGCCGGGCCGCCCGGGGTCTGTTGCCCCGCCGGGGACCGCACCAGCCTGCCCGGGACCTGCCCCCGCCGGGGACCGCGCCGGACCACATGGCACCTGCCCCCGGCTGGGAACGGCGCGGCATACCTGGGACCCGCCGTCCTGTCGGGAACCGCACCAGCCTGCCCGGGATCTCACCCCGCCGAGGACCGCACCGGCTCATCCGGGATCTGCCGTCCCGCCGGGAGCAGCACTGACCCGCCCGGGATCTGGCGCCCGGCCGGGAGCCGCACCGACTCACCCGGGACCCGCCCGCCCGCTGGGGGCCGCGCGGGACGTCCGGTACCCGCCGCCCCGCTGGGGATGCGCAGGCCGACCCGAGGTCTGCCGTCCCGCCGGGAGTCGCAGCCACTCACCCGGGACCTTTTCCCCTCTGGGGACCGCGCGGCCCGCCCGGGATCTGCCGTCCCGCCGGGGACCGCGTTGCCCCGCCAGGTTCGCAGAGTGGCCGTCGGGCCGCTCTGTTAATGGATTTGCGCGGGTCACCGTCTTGACGTACTGTTCAGTTCATCGACGCGGGGTGGAGCAGCTCGGTAGCTCGCTGGGCTCATAACCCAGAGGTCGCAGGTTCAAATCCTGTCCCCGCTACTGAAGGCCGAGGGCCGGAATCCGAAAGGGTTCCGGCCCTCGGTGCGTTTGCAGGTCCCGCACGGAAATGCGGCAGCGAACAGTGAACCGCGGCAGTGAACAGGTTGAACGGAGCGCAGAGGCCCGCTCCGGTGAGTGGTGAGTGGCCGGCCGCGCGGACGTCGGTGTCCCGCTACGCCGCGATGGCCGCGCAGTCGGGGCAGACGCCCCGGTAGGTCACCTCGACGTCCGAGACGGCGAAGCCGAAGCGCTCCGAGTCGGGGAGGTCGCCGAGCGGGTTGCCGATGGGGTGGACGTCGCGGATCGCCCCGCACCGGGCGCAGACCAGGTGGTGGTGAGGACGGTGCGCGTTCGGGTCGTACCGCTTGGCACGCTTGTCCGTGGCGACTTCCAGCACCTCGCCGAGCGAGACCAGCTCACCCAGGGTGTTGTAGACGGTCGCCCGGGAGATCTCGGGCAGCTTGGCCACGGCGCGGGCGTGCACCTCGTCGGCCGTCAGATGGACGTGGTCGCCGTCGAGGACCTCGGCCACGACACGTCGCTGCGCGGTCAGGCGCCATCCGCGTCCGCGCAGTCGTTCCAACAGGTCACTCATACAGGTCAGCGTAACAGCAGGTGAACCAGATCCCGAACAGGTGTGATTTTAGATCTTGCCCTGACTTGGACAATGTCCATGACCGGGCTGGGCGGGGGTACGCCCGCTGTGGGCGGCGGGCTTGAACCCCCTTCATCTGCAAGGGGGTTCAAGCCCGCCGAGGTGTTCGGGCCGGACCCGACGGTGTATCAGGCCGGTACGTGCTGCCTGACGGGTGCCCAGCAGCGGATGATGTCGCGGACCGAGACGATGCCCACCGGCCCACTGCCGTCGAGCACGATCAGATGCCGGAAGCCGCCGTGCGACATCGCGGCCGCGGCCTCCTCCAGGGTCCAGGTGGGCGCCGCGAAGACGACGTCGGTGGTGGTGTGGCTGCCTGCGGTCTCCGAGTCCGGGTCCTGGCCGTGGGCGAGGGAGTTGAGGATGTCGCGCTCGGTGAGGATGCCGAGGCCGGAGGAGTCCTCGTCGAGGACCACCGCCGCGCCGACGTGACGCGCGGACATCAGGCGGGCCGCCTGTCGGAGGGTGTGTGCCGGGCCGATGGTGAGGACCACCGTGCTCATGGCGTCGCGGACGAGCATGGGCTGGAGCCACCTCCTCTGTGAGCCGCGGGCTCTCCGGCTCCTCGACGGAGCGCAAAGAGAAGCGGTTCACAAGTTCACAAGTGGGGGAGCTCTCAGAGTCGCAGTTAAAGAGACGGTCAACAAGGGGGCGCGTGCCGCGAGTTCGGGGGCGCCCGGGGTTGCTCAGCAGTCCCGGGGTCAGGCAGGGCCGCTCAGGCGCCCCGCGGGCACCACCGGGGTCGGGGAGGAGCCGTCGGGCGGGTCGCGACCGTGCCCCGGGCCGACTCCCACCGCACGCTGCCCGCGCCACCGGGCTCGGCTCGTCATGGCCCGACGCGTCGCCGGGTCCAGCTCACCGTGTCCCACGCGTCGCCGGGTTCAGCTCGCCGTGTTTCGACGCGTCGCCGGGTTCAGCTCGCGGTGTTCCGACGTGCCGCCGGGCGCGGTTCACCGTGTCCCGACGCGGCACCGGGCTCGGCTCGCCGTGTTCCGAGGTGCCGCCGGGCTCGGCTCACCATGGCCCGACGTGCCGCTGGGTTCAGTTCGCCGTGTCCCACCGGCGCCGGGCTCAGCTCACCGTGTCCCAACGTGCCGCGGAGTTCGGCTCATTTGAGCCCGAGCTTCACGACCAGGCCCCCCGTCCGTGCCACCTCGTTCGTGATCTCCGTCTTCAGGTGCAGGCTGATCCGTACCGAGTACGACGCCGAGCCGCCTGGCACTCCCCGTACGGCCACCGGGAACTCGCACCTCGCGAAGGTGTCGTAGGCACCGCTTCCCAGCGACCCGGTCGCGATGACCCGGCCCGCCGAGTCGAATACGGTCACCGGCGCGCCCTTGTCGACGTCGCAGTACTCGTGATCGCCGACGCACGACCCCGAGGCTCCGGGTTCGCCCGCGACCTGCACCTGACCCACCAGCGTGAACGCCTGGCCGCCGGCGGACCCGGACAGACTCCACGCCGGCGCGACGGCACCCGCCCCGATGACGATGCCGGCGGCCGGCCAGGCAGCCCGGGCCCCGCGCACCCGGAGCCCTCGCACGGGCCCGGAGGATGACGGCGACACGGTGGGCAGCGGAGCGGGCCGCTCGTCGAGCGATTCCTCGGGCATGTCCGCAGCGTCGCGTCGAGCGACAGCCATATGAGGCCCAGTCACATCACGGCCGCCGCACGCCACTCAGTAGCGCTGGTATTGAATGCGGCCTCTGGCGGGGTGCGGCGTTGCGCCAAAACCCGCCGGAGAGCTGCATGTTCGCTGTCCTTGGCTGTCGTCGACGGTCGCCGTCGGCCACCCTCGGACGGCCCACAGACGGCCCCGGAGACAAGTCCGGGCCGCCGTGTTTCCCGTTGCCTGGACCCCCTCGATGTGAACTATGGGCACGAAGGTTGCAGAGGTCTGCTCGCCTGGTCAGACGGCCGTGAGCGGCTACTGCCAGTCGGTTGCGGTCTTCGCTACTGTGCGGCACCTTCTGGGCGCGTGCGGACCTCAGGTGTGTTTGCCCCGGTACCCGCCAAGGCGGGTGCGCCTGCCCTGCTGCATGCCACGGTCTGGCGAAGTCCCGGGTGCTTCTGGTGCGAGCCGTCCCGCCTGACCTCTGGCGACACACACCATCACGTGTCCAGTCTGCAGAAGATCAAGGAGGCAGCCGACGCTCAACCACCAATAGAAGGCCGGGAGTACATGGGCAGTGAGTGCCGAGTACATGAAAATCGCGACAAAAAAGGCAGATGCAAAAAAGTTGAGCACCAGCAGTGGCCAGCCGGAATCCGTTTTAGCTCTAATGAATCTCTGCCAAGTCGTTCTTGGCACTTGAGTGGGATGCGGGCTGAAGCGGCGTTTAAACCCGCCCACAAAAGATCGCTGCGTCATGGAGGCATGGAACAGTTGAAGACAACGTCTGCGCAAGCACCTGCTACGGAAGTTACCGGCGCGGCCAGCTGAGTCTCAACGCCCGAGTCAAGCCAGCGATGCATCGTGGGCCGATTGAAGCCCCGAGTCGTCGGCTGAGCGTGGGTTTTCCCTCGGCCTACATCCTTATCAGGTAGATCACGGCGCCTTCCGAAGCCTGCGTTTCGCCGGTAGAGCGACTCGACGCCGGCCGCTGAAGTGCGTCGGAATCCGGCTGTGTTCGCGGCTGTTGGTGTCAGCTGCTGGTGTCAGACATCGGTGGCCCACTTGACGGTTGTCCTGGCCGGGGAGTACAGGCGCCGCTCAATTTGCGTCGCCAGCATGACGAGCCTTGGCGAACACTCCAGCCTGGAGCTGAAGCACCGCACCGAGCACGATGATCCCCAGGGCAATAGTGGAAACAGCCATCCCCGCTCCGGAAGAGAAGTCGAGAAGTCTAGCTCCGCCGTCCAGGACGAAGCCGACACCCATCGCTATCCGACCCCAACCAGCCCTAGGCGACCGCGCGTACTCTGCGATTCCCCGGCTGCCGGTCAAGGTCAATACGCCCAGGACTACGACAAAGCAGCCGGAACCCAACATGATCCACTCAGACATGGCACCCCTCCGCGGGAAGGCTATTGCACGGGCAGGGCCCTGCAGCCTTGCGGTGCGGTAAAACACCGGTACAGGGCGTGCCAAGCCGCACCCGCTTCCCTCCTCGACCCACCGTCCACCCCAGCTCCCATCCCGTCTGCCGTCGGCCCACACACCGTGGAGCGGGCGTGGTTCAGGGCGTCAAGTGGAGCGCGCCAATGTACGAACGACCTTGACGCCCTGGGTCTCAGGTTCTGAAGCCACGGTCTCTACCGGTGTCACGACAAGCGACAAGGGTCGATGGCGGAGCTCCCGCGCGGCCCGACCGTTCGGCAAGAGCAATGAGGACCGCCCTTCGGGCGGACGTTTCTTCGGTCGCCCTCCCAACTCGCGGCCTTTCACCATGGGCGGCTGCCGGGCTACTGGGTAGTGGGGCCCCAGGAGAAAAACGCCGGTAGGGGGCTCTCGGACCGCTCTACTGGGGCGCCTACTGGGTAGGGGGCGCCCCGCTACGCAGTAGCTAACCTCGATCCTTCGTGACGGTCCGCTGGTTTCTCCAACGGGCCCGGACGACGACGTGACCTGGGCGGCCCGTGCGGCGGTCCCGGGCTAAACCGCTCCCTCGGCAGCGTGCCGGACGTCCCCTGCGGGGTCATGATGAGATTGCCCGGCTGCCACGGGAGCGCCGGGCGGGAAGGGGCAGGCGATGGAACTGTTCCCGCCGGTGCCGCTGGCGGAGTGGCAGGACACGAAGGAGACGCTGCACCGCTTCGCGCAGATCGTCGGCAAGATCCGCTTGGCCGCGAGCGCCCGGCGCAACCACTGGTGGAACGTCCCCTTCCATGTCACTGGGCACGGCATCACCACCCGTCCGATGGGTCAGGTCGACGGGAATCCGATCTTCACGATCGACTTCGACTTCGTCCACCACAGGCTCGCCGTCATGACGCTGGACGGCGAAGAGCGGTCCTTTCCGCTTCCGGGTCAGTCCGTAGCATCCTTCTACGACCAGACCCTGGCCGCTCTGGCCGCGCTGGGCGTCCGAGCGGACATCGCTATCCCCAGGCCCTTCGATCTGCCCGACGCCGACCGGCCGTTCGCCGAGGACACCGAGCACGCGGTCTACGACCCGGTGGCCGCAAACCGCTACTGGCGGGTGCTGAGCCAGGTGGCGTCCGTGCTGGAGGAGTTCGCGGCGGGCTTCTCCGGAAAGGCCAGCTCGGTGCATCACTTCTGGCACACCTTCGACATCGCCCACAGCCGGTTCTCCGGACGCCGGGTCGACCAGCCCGAGCAGGTCGACCCGGTCACTCGGGAGGCGTACTCCTTGGAAGTGATCAGCTTCGGCTTCTGGTTCGGCGACGACACCTTCGCCGAGCCCGCGTTCTACTCGTACACCGCGCCCGAGCCCGCCGGCCTGGCCGAAGCGCCGCTCAGCCCGGCGTCCGCGCAGTGGGTGGCGAAGGGCGACAGCCACCTGGCCGTGCTGCGCTACGACGCGGCCCGCGCCGAGGCCGATCCACGTGCCGCCGTGCTCGCCTTCTACGAAAGCGCCTACCAGGCCGGGGCCGGACGCGCCGGATGGGACATCGCGGCGCTTGCGTGCCCCGGCGGAATCACGGACCCGGTCCGTCGCCTCTGACGAGTTCAGTCAGCAGTGCAGCGCAGTGCAGTGGTCAGGCTTCGGTATCGGTGCGCGCCAGGATGCCCTTGAGCAGGCCCGTGGACTGGCCGACCTCGATGAGGTAGCCATCCGGATCGCGCATGTAGCAGCGCAGCTCGGCGCGCCGGTCGATGGGCGCGGTGAGGAACTCGGCTCCCTTGGCGCGGGCTGCCGCGTAGAAGCCGTGGATGTCCGCCACCCGTACGTTCAGGAAGCTGGAGACGGTGTGGCGGTCCTCCGGCGGGCGCAGGACGACGTCGGGTTTGTCATCGGTGGGCCCGCCGCCGGGGTTCATGATGATCCAGCTGTTGGCGACTTTGATGATGCAGGGGTTCTCTTCCAGCACCACCTGCCCGCCCAGCACATCGGCATAGAACGCCCGCGAGCGAGGGACGTCGCCAACCGTGAGGAAGTGCGTGAGCAGCAGACCCTCGGCCGGTGCGGGAAGGTCGTCGGCTGAGGCGCCGGCGGCGATGAAATCGGACATATGCCGAGCGTATGGCGCGCATGGCCGTGCGGCATTCTCAGCCTGCGCTTCTTCACCTGGTAAGTGCCTCCGGACGGCGCGGGAACAAGGACCTCGACAATCCGCATTTCCGCCGGCCAGCGGGGCTCCTCTGTTGGCATGATCACGTACTGGACACCGAGCCGCGCGAAAGCCCGAGGCCAAGCCTGAGTTGGATGAGAACCCCCGGATGCCGCGCGCACAAGCAAGAGGAGCCGCCCCCCCCCCCCCGGGGGGGCGCGGGGGTGTGGGGGCGGGTAACAAAGCCCGGGGCGCCCGC
>NZ_JBHYXD010000022.1:78400-110472 GCF_042751995.1 Streptomyces sp. NPDC059371
AGCAAGAGGAGCACCCGTCGCCGCAGGGGTGCTCCTCTTGCTTGTGCGCGCTATCGACAAGGCGAGGGTCCCGCGCGGCCGGGTGAACGGCATGCACGCGCTGAGGCACTTCTACGCGTCCGTACTGCTGGACGCGGGGGAGAGCGTCAAGGCTCTGTCGGAGTACCTGGGACACCACGATCCCGGCTTCACGCTGCGGACGTACACCCACGTGATGCCGAGAAGCGGACGCGGGAGGCGGTGAACCGGGCCTTCGGGGGCGGCCCGGCCACCGATGACGGCCCCACGACGGCCCAGGGGGTATGAAGCCAGGGGAAACATGCCGCTCAGACCGCTAGTTGCCTCAGTACCGCTGGTTCAGATATCCCAGCATCTCGTCGTGGAGGATGCCGTTCGACGCGGCAGCGTTGCCGCTGTGCGGGCCGGGGCGTCCGTCGAGGCCGGTGAACATGCCGCCCGCCTCGGTCACGATGATCGCGTTCGCCGCCATGTCCCAGAGCGACAGCTCGGGTTCGGCGCAGATGTCGACCGAGCCCTCGGCGACCATCATGTAGGGCCAGAAGTCGCCGTAACCGCGGGTGCGCCAGACCGCCTTCGTGAGATCGAGGAAACCGTCCAGACGGCCCTGGTCCTCCCAGCCGGACAGCGAGGAGTACGCGAAGGACGCGTCGGCCGTCCGCGAGACGCTGGACACCCGCAGCCGGGTCGCGGAGGACAGGCTGCGCCCGGTGAACGCGCCGTGCCCCTTCGCCGCCCACCAGCGACGGCCGAGCGCGGGGGCGGAGACGACGCCCACGACCGGCTGGTAGCCGCCCTCGCCCGCCTCCATCAGGGAGATCAGCGTGGCCCACACCGGCACACCGCGGACGTAGTTCTTGGTGCCGTCGATCGGGTCGATGACCCAGCGGCGCGGGCCCGTGCCCTCGATGCCGTACTCCTCGCCGAGGACCGCGTCGCGCGGCCTGGCCCGCTGGAGATGACCGCGGATGAGTTCCTCGGCGGCCTTGTCCGCCTCGCTCACCGGCGTCATGTCCGGCTTCGTCTCGACCTTCAGGTCGAGTGCCTTGAAGCGGTCCATCGTCGCGGCGTCGGCGGCGTCCGCCAGGACATGGGCGAGGCGCAGGTCATCGCGGTAGTCGGGCATGGGTGAACCGTATCTGCCCGCGTCGGGACGGGGCTACACAGGACCGCCGGGCGATCACGGGGCCGGGCCCCGCCCCCGGTGCCTCCGAGAGGGCCCGTCACCGGGGCTTGGGGCCGGTCCGGGCGCGCGGGGCGTCGCGCCGCGCGCCCCTCGGGGCCGCCGCGACCCCTTGACAGTGCTCCCGCACGCGTCAAATCTGGCTCCAGAGCCGCTCGCCCCGAGGAGGCGATGATGCCCGCAGCGCGCGAATCGCTCTTGGACGCCGCCTATACGGCACTCGCGCGCAGGCCGTGGTCCGCGGTGCGGATGGTCGACGTGGCCGCGGTGGCCGGAGTGTCACGCCAGACGCTGTACAACGAGTTCGGGAGCAAGGAAGGCCTCGCGCGCGCCCTCGTACGACGGGAGGCCGACGCCTATCTCGCCGGTGTCGACCGGGCCCTGGCCGCGCACACGGACGCGCGGGACCGATTGGCCGCGACCGCCGAGTGGACCGCGTCGACGGCCCGCAGCAACGCGCTGGTGCGGGCGATGCTGACCGGATGCTGGAGCGAGCGGCTGCCCTCGCCCGGGCTGTCCGCCGTGCCCTCGTCGTCCGCGGTGCCGGCGCAGCGGCGGGCCGACGGACCCCTGCCCTCGCCCGCCGACTTCGTGGCACTCGTCCGCGACCGCGCGGTCGCCGCGCTCGCCCTGTCCCGGGCGGACACCCCCGAGGTCGCACGGTCCTGCGAACTGGTGGCCAGGCTCGCGCTGTCGTGTGTCGTCGCGCCGCCCGCCCGGGGCGGTGTCGTGGAGCTGGTCAGAACCGCGCTCGCGCCGTCCCACCGGCTGGGGGTCTGAGGGGCGGGGCGCCTCGGCGCTCAACGGCTCCCGGAGGGTGTGGACTCAGTGCGCGGACCCCGACAACTGGAGCCCGATGACGCCTATGATGACCAGGCTGATCGAGACGATCTTGAGGACCGAGACCAGGTCGTCGAGGAAGATCATGCCGTAGATGGCGGTGCCGGCCGCGCCGATGCCGGTCCACACCGCGTAGGCGGGACCGACGTCGAGCTTCTTCAGGGAGAGGGTCAGCAGGCCGAAGCTGCCGAGGGCGAAGACGCAGAAGGCGACGGTCGGCCAGAATCTGGTGAAGCCGTGGGAGAGCTTCAGGCAGACGGCGAAGCCGGTTTCGAGCAGTCCCGCCACAACGACCAGCAGCCACGCCATGTCTTGTCCTCCCGCATTCGCACGTCGACGGCTTCGGCTGGTCCGGACCGGCTCGGTGCGATTATGCATTCACCGACCCGGAGAAGCCCTTACCGACGGCGGCCGTACGCAAACACGGGGACGTCAGTCGCCCTCGCGGCGCTCCCGTGTGGACAGCAGACGGCGCAGCGAGTACAGCCGCTGCGGGTCCGCGTGGCCGTCGGCCACCCACTTGTCGAGCGCGCAGTCGGGTTCGTCGTGACTGCATGCGCGGGGGCAGCCCTCGGTGCCGGGTTCCAGATCGGGGAAGGCGTGGATGACCCGGGACGGATCGACGTGGTGCAGTCCGAAGGACCGGACACCCGGGGTGTCCACCACCCAGCCCCCGGCGCTGCCCCCCAGCGGCAGCGCCAGCGCCGAGGTGGTCGTGTGCCGACCGCGGCCGGTGACCGCGTTGACGTGACCGGTCGTCCGGCGCCGCTCGGGCGGCACCAGCGCGTTCACCAGGGTCGTCTTGCCGACGCCCGAGTGACCGACGAACGCCGTGATCCTGCCGTCCAGTTGTTCGCGCACCCGGTCGGCGGCGGCCTCGGTCCGCAGTTCCTCGCGGCTGGTCACCACGTACGGGATGTCGAGCGCGCCGTACAGCTCCAGGAACTTGTCCGGCGGGGCCAGGTCCGACTTCGTGAGCACGAGCAGCGGGGTCAGACCGCCGTCGAAGGCCGCGACCAGACAGCGGTCGATCAGCCGGGGGCGGGGCTCGGGGTCCGCGAGGGCGGTGACGATGGCGAGCTGGTCGGCGTTGGCGACGACCACGCGCTCGTACGGGTCGTCGTCGTCCGCCGTGCGGCGCAGGACCGAGGTGCGCGGCTCGATGCGGACGATGCGGGCGAGGGTGTCCTTCTCGCCGGACAGGTCGCCCACGATGGCCACCCGGTCGCCGACGACGGCGGCCTTGCGGCCCAGTTCGCGTGCCTTCATCGCCGTCACGGCACGGTCCTCGACCAGACAGGTCAGCCGGCCGCGGTCGACCGTGAGGACCATGCCCTCGACGGCCTCCTCGTGCTTGGGGCGGATGTTCGTACGCGGACGGTTGCCCTTGCGGTTCGGCCGCTGGCGGATGTCGTCCTCGTCGGTGTTCTTGCCGTAACGGCGCATGATCCAGGTCCGCCCGTCAGTTCCCGAGCATTCCGGTCCACAGATCGGGGAAGTCCGGCAGGGTCTTCGCCGTCGTCGCCACGTTCTCGATCTGGACGCCCTCCACCGCCAGCCCGATGATCGCGCCGGCCGTCGCCATGCGGTGGTCGTCGTACGTGTGGAAGATGCCGCCGTGCAGCCGGCGCGGCCGGATGTGCAGGCCGTCGGCGGTCTCGGTGACGTCGCCGCCGAGTTCGTTGATCTCCTTGGTGAGCGCGGCCAGCCGGTCCGTCTCGTGCAGCCGCAGATGGGCCACGCCCCGCAGGGTGGAGGGGGAGTCGGCGAGCGCCGCGACCGCGGCGATGCCCGGGGTGAGCTCACCGACCTCGCCCAGGTCCACGTCGATACCGTGGACGGCACCCGAACCGGTGAACTGCAGTCCGGCCTCGGTCAGTTCGCAGGAACCACCCATCTCGGTGAAGATCTCCCGCAGCCGGTCGCCGGGCTGGGTGGTGTGGGCGGGCCAGTCGGGGATCACGACCGTGCCGCCGGTCACCAGCGCCGCGGCCAGGAACGGCTGGGCGTTCGACAGGTCCGGCTCGATGATCAGGTCGCGGCCGAGCAGCGCGCCCGGCGTCACCCGCCACACGTTCGGCTCACCGCCCGACTCCGGGGTGTCCACCTGGGCGCCGACCGCGCGCAGCATGTCCACGGTCATCCGGATGTGCGGCATGGACGGGAGGGTCGAGCCGGTGTGCCGGACCTCGACGCCCTGGTTGAAGCGCGGGGCGGAGAGCAGCAGGGCGGACACGAACTGGGAGGAGGACGACGCGTCGATCTCCACCGGGCCGCCGTCCAGGGCGCCACCGCCGTGCACCGTCAGCGGCAGCGCGCCGCGGGCGTCGTCGTCGATCCGGGCGCCGAGCAGACGCAGCGCGTCGATCACGCCGTGCAGCGGACGCTCGTACGACCGCGGGTCGCCGTCGAAGCGGATGGGGCCGTCCGCGAGCGCGGCGACGGGAGGCAGGAAGCGCATGACGGTGCCGGCGTTGCCGACGTCGACCGTGGCCGGGCCGCGCAGGCCGGAGGGGATGACACGCCAGGCCTCGCCGGAGGCGTCCGGGCCGGCCGCGACCGTCGAGCTGGAGGCGACGGTCTCCTCGATGCCGACGCCCATCGCGCGGAGCGCGCCCGCCATCAGCAGGGTGTCGCGGGAACGCAGCGGGCGGCGCAGCCAGCCGGGTTCGGAGGCCAGCGCGGCCAGGACGAGAGCGCGGTTGGTGACCGACTTGGACCCCGGCACGTGGACCGTCGCGTCGACGGCTCCGCTTGCGTGCGGGGCTGGCCAGAGGGCGGTGTGGGCGGGGTTCACGGTCATGCGCCCCACTTTAGTGGCAGGGCGCCGGGCAGCCGCGGGTCCGTCACCGCCGGTGACGCCCGCTTGGGGCGCCGGGCGGGCGTGCCCCGGGGCACACCGGGCGGGTCACGGCGCGGCTCAGGGCACGTCGGCCGGCGTCGGGCCCTTCGGACGATGCCGCGCCCCTGGAGTGCGACATCAGAGCCGCTGCGGGCAGCGGCTCACAGCTCCAGCAGCCAGCGTCCGCCGCCCATCAGCGAGCACAGCGACACGGCGTGGAAGAGGAACAGCCACAGCCCGGCCGGTACGTGCGTCAGCCGCGAGAGCTGGTCGGCGTCGGAGTCGCCCGCGCCGCCGCGCCTCCGCTTGGCCTGGAGTTCGAAGGCCGGACGGACACCGCCGAGGAGCAGGAACCACACCACGGCGTACGCGAACGCGGCCTGCACCTGGGGTCCGGCGAGCCAGGACACGAGCAGGAAGGTGCCGCCGGTGAGGATCACGGTGAGCGCGCCGTACGCGTTACGGATCATCACCAGCATGGCTATCAGCAGGGCCGTGGCCACCCACAGCAGCAGGGTGATGTGGCCGGCGCCGAGCAGCGCGGCGCCGCCGAGCCCGAGCAGCGGGGGAGCGGTGTACCCCGCGGAGGCGGTGAGGATCATGCCGAGGCCGGTCGGCTTGCCGCGGCTGACCGTGAGGCCGCTGGTGTCGGAGTGCAGCCGGATGCCACTGAGGCTGCGCCCGGTGAGCAGCGCGATCAGGCCGTGGCCGCCCTCGTGCGCGATGGTGATGGCGTTGCGGGAGACCCGCCACACGCCGTGCGGGACGATCGCGGCGAGGGCCGCGACCATGGTGGCGATCACCACCCACAGGTCGGGGTCCGGCTGTGTGCCGAACACCTCGTCCCACAGGGAGCTGAGCGAGGCCAGCGAGGTGGATGCGGTGCTGTCCATTGTCGGCGGTGGCTCCCTTTCGCGGCGCGGAATCTGGCAGTGTTGCACGTATGTGCGGACGGTATGCAGCCAGTCGTGGACCCGAGGATCTCGCAGCAACCTTTGAGGTCGAGAACTGGGATCCCGAGGAGACCTTGGCGCCCGACTACAACGTGGCCCCGACCAAGGAGGTCTACGTCGTCCTCGACCGCCCTGTGAAGGACGCGGACAGCCCGAGGCCGGTTCGCCAGCTGCGCCGGCTCAAGTGGGGACTCGTCCCGTCCTGGTCCAAGACGCCCGAGGGCGCCGCCCGGATGATCAACGCGCGCGCCGAGACGGTGCATGAGAAGCCCTCGTACCGCCGCGCCTTCAGTGCCCGGCGCTGCGTCATCCCCGCCGACGGCTACTACGAATGGGTCACCGGCGGCGCGGAGCGCGAGCTGGAGGTCGAGGGCAGGAAGAAGCGGCCCCGCAAGCAGCCGTACTTCGTGACGCCGGCGGACGGATCGGTCTTCGCGATGGCGGGACTGTACGAGTTCTGGCGGGACCGGACCCTGCCGGACGAGCATCCGCTGGCCTGGTGGGTGACCTGCTCGGTCATCACGACCGAGGCGGAGACGGCACCGCTCGCGTTGGGCCCCGCCGAGGGCCCGCGAACACTGGCCGACATCCACCCCCGGATGCCCCTGATGCTCACCCCCGACCGCTGGGACCACTGGCTCGACCCCGCCCGCACGGACCCGGACGAGCTCCGTGACCTGCTCGCGCCGCCGCCCACCGGGCTGATGCGCGCGTACCCCGTCTCCACCGCGGTCAGCAACGTCCGCAACAACGGCGCGGAGCTGCTGAAGGAGCTCGAAGGGCCCGAGGAGGGCACACTCTTCTGACGTGACGAGGATCAGCGGCCTTCCGACGTGGCGAGGATCAGCGACGTGAGCGAGACCATCGAGACCGGCGCCGGTACGGCCCGGATCACCTGGCACCGGGCGGCGGAGGCGCGGCTCGTGCTCGCCGCGAGCCATGGCGCGGGCGGCGGCATCGAGGCCCGGGACCTGCGGGCGCTCGCGGAGGTGCTCCCCGCCCACGGGGTGAGCGTGGCACTCGTCGAACAGCCCTGGCGGGTGGCCGGGAAGAAGGTGGCCCCCGCGCCGAAGACGCTGGACGTGGGATGGCGGGGCGTGTGGCCGGCGCTGGCGGAGCAGGGGCTGCCCGTGATCTCCGGCGGTCGCAGCGCCGGCGCCCGGGTCGCGTGCCGGACGGCCACCGAACTGGGGGCCGCCGCCGTCCTCGCGCTGAGCTTCCCGCTGCACCCCCCGGGCAGGCCGGAGAAGTCCCGTGCCGCCGAGCTGCTCGGCGCCGGGGTGCCCACACTCGTCGTACAGGGCGGCAACGACCCGTTCGGCCGGCCGGAGGAGTTCCCGCCGGGCTCGTACGAGCTGATCGAAGTGCCCTACGGCGATCACGGCTTCGCCGTCCCGAAGCGGGCTCCGCTCGGCGAGGAGGAGGCGTTGAAGATCATCACGGACGGTGTCGTGGGGTGGGCCGCGTCACTCGGGTGACGGCCGGGAATGCAGAGTGACGGACTTCTGTTGTGCGGATCAGACAGCACGCAGCGTGCTGCACCGTTCGTACGAGAGGAAGTCCGCCGCATGGGTTCGACCTTCTGCCCGAGCCGCAGCAGCCGCGCTGACCTGGACTGGACGGTGCTGCACGCGGGCAAGAACGCCCCGATTCGGGCGGCGGGCGGGCATGATGTTCGTCTATCCTCCGATTCCAGTGGGACCGGTCTCGGTCTCGCTACGTCGCTGGAGGAGGTGGGTCCGGTCACTGGGACCGACGCAGGGACCGAAAACGGCCAGGCGGAGCAGCCCGAGGGCCAGGGCACGAGCGACGCGACGGCGGAGACTTCCGCCGAGCGCACCGCGCGCTTCGAGCGGGACGCGCTCGAATTCCTCGACCAGATGTACTCGGCCGCCCTGCGCATGACACGCAATCCGGCCGACGCCGAGGACTTGGTGCAGGAGACGTACGCCAAGGCGTACGCGTCCTTCCATCAGTTCCGCGAGGGCACGAACCTCAAGGCGTGGCTGTACCGCATTCTCACCAACACCTTCATCAACTCGTACCGCAAGAAGCAGCGCGAACCCCAGCGCAGCGCGGCCGAGGAGATCGAGGACTGGCAGCTCGCGCGTGCCGAGTCGCACATGTCGACCGGCCTCCGTTCCGCCGAGTCGCAGGCGCTGGACCACCTGCCCGACTCGGACGTCAAGGAAGCGCTGCAGGCGATCCCCGAGGAATTCCGTATCGCCGTCTATCTCGCGGACGTAGAGGGCTTTGCGTACAAGGAGATCGCGGACATCATGGGGACACCCATCGGGACGGTGATGTCCCGACTGCACCGGGGCCGTCGCCAACTGCGCGGCATGCTGGAGGACTACGCCCGTGACCGCGGGCTCGTTCCCGCCGGCGCCGGAGAGTCGAACGAAGCGAAAGGCTCGGGCTCATGAGCTGCGGAGAGCCGCACGAGACGGATTGCAGTGAGGTACTCGATCATCTGTACGAGTTCCTCGATCATGAGATGCCGGACGCGGACTGCACCAAGTTCGAGGTGCACTTCGAGGAGTGCTCTCCGTGCCTGGAGAAGTACGGCCTCGAACAGGCCGTCAAGAAGCTGGTCAAGCGCTGCTGCGGCCACGACGACGTGCCCACCGACCTGCGGGCCAAGGTCATGGGCCGCATCGATCTGATCCGCTCCGGACAGACCGTGCCCGAGCACGACGTGACCGCGACGGCCCAGGAGTCCTGACTCCGGGCGGCCCTCCGCCACAAGGGCCATGTCGGCTGCATCGAAAGCCTCCCGGCCCTCCCTTTATCACCCGAACGTGCTAATCCGCGGGCCCAGAGCCCGCGGATTAGCACATACCCGTCCCCACCCCCTTCCTCCCGCCCTAGGCTCCGCCCTGACAACGGGGGAGGTACGGGGGAGGTACGGGGATGGGATCGGTTCCGGCGTGGGCCCGTGCGTACGTGGCCGGTGTCGTCCTCCTTGCGCTCGCCTGTCTGGCCCCCCTGCCGCGCCTGAGCGTGCCCTGGGAGATCGTCGCGCTGCTCGCCGTCCTGTACGCGGGCTGCGAGCGCCTCACCCTGCGGCTCCGGCCGCACGGAGCCGGCGCCCCCGGCGGCGACACCACGCAGGGAATGGGCACCTTCCTCCCCGTGCTGCTGGCCGGCGCCTTTCTGCTGCCGCCGCCCGCCGCCGCCCTCGTCGCGCTGCCCGGGGCGCTCCTCGCCCAGGTCGAACAGCGCCCGCGCGGCATGCGCCGGATCTGGCGCGCCGCACAGCTCGCCGTCGCCGTCTGGGCCGCGTCCCGGGCGTACGGGGCGCTCGGCGGCCGGGACGCGCTCGACACGCCCGACTTCCCCTACGCGCTCGTGCCCGCCGGGGCCGCGGTGCTCACCTTCTGCGCCGTGCTCACCGTCCTCGACGGCGGGATCCTCGCGCTGGCCGAGCGCGCTCCGGTGCGCGGTGCCTGGCACGGACTCTTCGCGCGCTCGCTGGCCCCGGTCGCCGTGCACGGCCTGGCCGGGCTGATGATGGCGGTGCTCTGGCGCAGCCCGTACGGACCCGTCGCCGCGCTGCTCGTCCTGCTGCCGATGTACGTGTCCTGCTGGGTGTTCGCCCAGTACCACCGCGAACGGGCCGCCCACCAGGCCACCATCCGCGCACTCGTCCAGGCCGTCGACATCAAGGACGGCTACACCCGCGGACACAGCGAGCGGGTCGGCCGGGCGTCCGTGATGATCGCCCGTGAGCTGGGCATGCACGACGAGCGGGTCGAGGTGCTGCGGTTCGCCGGAATCCTGCACGACGTCGGCAAACTCGGCGTCCCCACCCGGCTGCTGCGCAAGGACGGACCGCTCACCCCCGAGGAGCGGCAAGTCATCGAACTGCACCCCGAGTACGGGCACGAGATGGTCCGCGGGATCGGGTTCCTCGGCGAGGCCCGCTCGGCGATCCTGCACCACCACGAGCGGCTGGACGGAAGCGGATACCCGTACGGTCTCGCGGGGCCGCAGATCCCGGAGTTCGCCCGGGTGGTGGCCGTCGCCGACGCGTTCGACGCCATGACCTCGACCCGCTCCTACCGCAGGGCCCGCCCGGTGCGGGCGGCCCTGGAGGAACTGGGGCGGTGCGCGGGCACGCAGTTCGACCCCCGGATGGTGGCGGCGCTGGTGCGGGCGCTCGACCGGCACGGCTGGCATCCCGCGGTGACCGCGGACACCGCCCCGGCGGGCCTGCCCGGCATGCCGCCGACGCATCCGTCCGATGCCGTCGGGCGGAGCGCGCCGTGAGCGCCACCGCCTCCCGGCCGGAGGCCCCCGTCCGTACCGCCCGTCCCGCGTCGGCCGGCGGAGCCCCCGCCCCGCTCACCGCGGTGCGCGCCCTCGCCCTCGTCCTCACGCTGCTCGCCCTCGGCGTCACCCTCTGGGAGGGCATCGACGAACGCGGCACGGCGCTGGCCTTCGGCCTGCTCATAGCCGTCGGCGAGCTCGCCCGGTGGAGCGGGGCCGAGCAGCGCGAGTCCGCACCCCTCGGGGCCGCCGGAGCCCTCGCGTACGCGCTGCTCGGCGAGAACGCCGGGCACCGCACCGACCACGGCGTCCTCCAGGTCGTCGCCGTCGTGGTGGCGGCGGCCCTGATCGGCTGCGTCCCGCACGTGGCGCGGGGGGACGCGCCGACGCCCGACCATCTCGCCCGCCGCGTCCTGACCGTCGCCTTCGCCGCCGTCTGCTTCCAACCCCTCTACGACCGGGGCAGGTTGCTGGAGTGGGGCGGCTCGGCCCAGGCCCTGCTCCTGGTCGCGCTGCTGGTCCTCACCACCCTGTGGGACGCCGTGCTCGCGGCGGCCATGGCCCACGCGCGGACCCGGTGGCCGTTCGGGCCGCTGCTGCGCGACGAGCTGCGGGCCACCCTCGGGATCGGTTCGGCCGTGTGCGCGACCGGGGCCGTGATGGCGCTCGCCGTCGCGGTGGTCGGACTGTGGGCGCTGCCCGTCTTCTCCCTGCCGCTGCTGCTCACCCAGCTCTCCTTCCGGCGCTACGCGGCCGTGCGGGTCACCTACCGGCAGACCATCGCCTCCCTCGCGCGTGCGACCGAGATCGCCGGGTACACACCGGCCGGGCACGCCCGCCGGGTGGCCGCCCTCAGCAGGGCCGTGGGCCGTGAGCTGGGCCTGTCCGAGCCCGACCTGACCGTCCTGGAGTACGCGGCGCTGATGCACGACATCGGGCAGCTCAGCCTGGTCGACCCGGTACCGGCGGGTGCCACCGCCGCGCTCCCGGCGGCCGAGCAGCGGCGCATCGCGCTGCTGGGCGGCGCCGTCGTCCGGCAGACCGGGGTGGAGGCCGAGGTCGCCGTCGTGGTGGAGCGGCAGGCGGACCCGTACCGGGACCAGCCGGTCACCGCGCGCATCGTGCGGACGGTGAACGCATACGAGGAGATGGCCAGGGCAGCAGGGCCCACAGGGCCGCTGACCGCGCTGGAGAAACTGCGGCTGGCCACCGCCCGCGACTACCAGCCGGAGGTCGTGGAGTCACTGGCCCGGGTCCTGTCCCGGGCCGGTCTGACCTTGCCCAGGGCTGGGTAACCCATGGGTAATGAGCGGCCGTCCGAAGGTACGTGGTTGGATGCGAGGGAGAGGGTGTCAGGGGGCGCGGGCCGGCCCGGGGCTGCACTGCCTCCCAGGGACTCTTCGAGGCACCGGCAGGCGGGCAACGCAAGGAACTGGCAGGCGGGAATCGTGAGGATCTTCGGCAAGGGACGACACCGGCCCTCCGCCTCATGGCGGCAGGCCACCGACCGTGCGTTCACGCTGATCGGCGACGGCCGGTACGAGGACGCGGGGGCGCTGCTGACACGTGCCGCGGACCTGGAGCCCTGGCTGTCCGAGTCCTGGTTCAACCTGGCCCTGCTGCACAAGTTCCGGCACGACTGGGAGCAGGCGCGGGCGGCGGGCCTGCGGGCCGTGGCCCTGCTCGACCGGGAGACCGGCGCACCCGACTGGTGGAACGTGGGGATCGCGGCCACCGCCCTGCAGGACTGGCCGCTGGCGCGCCGCTCCTGGCAGGCGTACGGACTGCGGGTGCCCGGCGGCGCGGCCGTCTCCGGCGAACCCATGGGCATGGACCTCGGCAGCGCGGCCGTGCGGCTCTCGCCGGAGGGCGAGGCCGAGGTGGTGTGGGGGCGCCGGCTGGACCCCGCCCGCGTCGAGGTGCTGTCGATCCCACTGCCGTCCTCCGGGCGCCGCTGGGGTGAGGTCGTGCTTCACGACGGCGTTCCGCACGGTGAGCGGACCACCGCCGCCGGGCACGCCTACCCGGTCTTCGACGAGATCGAGCTGTGGGCGCCTTCACCGGTGCCGACCTGGGTCGTCCTCCTCGAGGCGGCCACCGAGGAGGACCGGGACGCGCTGGAGCAGCTCGCCGCCGACGCCGGCTTCGCCGCGGAGGACTGGTCGTCGTCCGTACGGCTGCTGTGCCGGATGTGCTCCGAGTCCCGCATGCCCTCCGACGAGGGCGACGAGGAACACCTCGACCCGCACGACCACAGCGAGCCGGGGCACCCCGGTCCGCTCGGCCATCGCACCGACGGGCAGCTCTGGGTGCCCGAGCGGGAGTGCGGTCTCGCGGCACCGGCCTCGCTGGTGCGCGGCCTGCTCGACGGCTGGGTCGCCGACAGCCCGGACTCCCGGGACTGGCGGGATCTGGAAGAGGTCTGCTGAGCGCACCTTTAGGCTGTAGGCGCAGGAAATCACAAAGTCTGAGGAAGGCGTACGTCGTCATGGCGCAGCAGGAAACCGATCAGCAGCACGTGGGCGTGCTCCCCGTGGACGAGGACGGCTTCGTCATCGACACCGAGGACGCCGAGGAGCGCGAGAGCGCCTACCGCGAGCGCGGTACCTCGCGTCCGATCACGGTGGTCGGGAACCCGGTGCTGCACAAGGAGTGCAAGGACGTCACCGAGTTCGGGGACGAACTCGACCAGCTGGTCGCCGACATGTTCGCGAGCCAGCGCACCGCCGAGGGCGTGGGTCTGGCTGCCAATCAGATCGGCGTCGACCTGAAGGTCTTCGTCTACGACTGCCAGGACGACCAGGGTGTCCGGCACGTCGGCGTGGTCTGCAACCCGAAGCCGGTCGATCTGCCCGCCGACCGGCGTCAGCTCGACGAGAGCAACGAGGGCTGCCTGTCCGTGCCGACCGCCTACGCGCCGCTCGCCCGCCCGGACTACGCCGAGGTCACCGGCCAGGACGAGAAGGGCAACCCGGTCCGGCTGCGCGGTACGGGCTACTTCGCGCGCTGCCTCCAGCACGAGACGGACCACCTGTACGGCTACCTGTACATCGACCGGCTCTCCAAGCGCGACCGCAAGGACGCGCTGCGGCAGATGGCCGAGAACGAGCCGCGCTACGCGACCGTGGCGAACGGCTGAGCCTTTGCTCGCCGGGCGCCCCGCGCCGCTGTGACATAAATTGACCGGCGTGACGCGCGGTCTCTCGTGGGCCCACTCGAACGGTGTCTGGACAGGTGATCCTCCTGACCAGGCACCGTTCGCATGTACGTCGCATGTTCGATCCCTTGTGCTCCTACAGTGATCCAGATTCAGTCACACAAGGGGAGATTCTCGGCATGGTCGAGTAGTCAGTGGGCCAAATCCGTTCCCAGAACGGTCAGTTGTGGTGCTGAATGGGAAGTGCGGGGATACGCAACGGCGCGCGCGCCCGGCACAGCGGGAGGGGCGTGACGTCAACAGGCGGCTGAGAGGGGTTTGTTCGTGCGTGCTTTCTCATACGGCTCTCCATCGACAGCGCTCGCGGTTCCACCGGCGCTCTATCTCCCGGTGATCGAGTCCGAGTTTCCCCGTCAACTGCACCCGTATTGGCCGACGCTCCAGGAGAACACCAGGAGCTGGCTGCTCGAAAAACGGCTGATGCCCGCGGACAAGGTCGAGGAGTACGCCGACGGCTTGTGCTACACGGACCTCATGGCGGGCTACTACATAGGCGCCCCCGACGAGGTCCTGCAAGCGATAGCGGACTACAGCGCGTGGTTCTTCGTCTGGGACGACCGGCACGACCGCGATGTCGTCCACGGCCGCGCGAACGCCTGGCGGAAGCTCAGGCTCCGGCTTCACGCGGCCCTCGACGCCCCCAGAGACCATCTGCACCACCAGGATCCCCTGGTGGCGGGGTTCGCCGACAGCATGGTGCGGCTGTACTCGTTCCTCGGCGAGAACTGGAACAAACGGTTCGCGCGCCACTTCCACGCGGTGATCGACGCGTACGACCGGGAGTTCCGGAACCGGACCTCCGGCACCGTTCCCACGGTTCCGGAATACCTGGAACTCCGTCGGCTCACCTTCGCGCACCATATCTGGACCGACCTTCTGGAACCGAGCGCGGGCCGTGAACTCCCCGCCGAAGTCCGGCGGCATCCGGCATTCCGAAGGGCGGCACTGCTCAGTCAGGAATTCGCCGCCTGGTACAACGACCTCTGCTCGCTCCCCAAGGAAATAGCGGGCGACGAGGTCCACAATCTCGGAATCAGTCTCATTCACCATCAGGGGCTGACACTCGAAGAAGCCGTCATCGAAGTGAGGCGGCGCGTCGAGGAATGCGTGGAACAATTCCTCGACGCCGAGAAGGACGTCTCACGGCTCGCCGAATTACTCGCCGACGGCACGGTCCGGGGAAAAGAGACGAGCATCGCCGTCAGGGCGTGCCTCGGAAACATGCGGAACTGGTTCAGCTCCGTGTACTGGTTCCACCACGAGTCGGGCCGGTACATGGTCGACAACTGGGACGACCGCTCCACACCCCCGTACGTCAACAATGAAGCGGCAGGTGAGAAATGACCGTCGATGCGGTACGACCCGAGATGCCCGAGGTGCGGGAGCTGTCCGTCCCGCCCCTCGCGGGTGGTGGGGTGCCCGTCCTCGGGCACGGCTGGAAACTGGTCCGCGATCCGCTGGGCTTCCTCGCCCGGCTGCGCGACCACGGTGACGTCGTGCGGCTCAGGATGGGACCCAAGACGGTGTACGCCGTCACCACCCCCGCGCTCACCGGCGCGCTGGCGCTCAGCCCCGACTACGAGATAGGCGGCCCCCTGTGGGAGTCGCTCGAAGGGCTGCTGGGCAAGCAGGGTGTCGCCACGGCCAACGGGGCGCAGCACCGGCGCCAGCGCCGGACCATCCAGCCCGCGTTCCGGGCCGACATCATCCCCGAGTACGGCCCGATCATGGAGGAGGAGTCGAAGGCGTTCGCGGAGCGCTGGGAGAGCGGCGCGGCCGTCGACTGCACCTCCGAGTCGTTCCGTGTCGCGGTCCGTGTCGCCGCCCGCTGTCTGCTGCGCGGGCGGTTCATGGACGAGCGCGCCGAGAGGCTGAGCGTCGCGCTCGCCACCGTGTTCCGCGGCATGTACCGCCGCATGGTGATACCCGCGGGACCGCTCTACCGGCTTCCGCTTCCCTCGATACGCGCATTCGACCGCGCATTGGCCGATCTGCACGCGCTTGTCGACGAGATCATCGACGAGCGGCGGGCATCTGGTCAAAAGCCGGACGATTTGCTGACGGCATTGCTGGAAGCGAAGAACGACGACGGCGACCCCATAGACGAACAGGAGATCCACGACCAAGTCGTCGCGATACTGACCCCGGGCAGCGAAACCATCGCATCCACGATCATGTGGTTGCTTCAGGTGTTGACGGAACATCCGGAACAGGCGGACAAAGTGGCCGCGGAGGTCCGGTCCGTCGCGGGAGACCGGCCCGTCGGATTCGCCGACGTCCGGAAGCTGTCCCACACGAACAATGTCGTCGTCGAGGCGATGCGTTTACGCCCCGCCGTATGGATATTGACGCGGCGCGCGGTGGCCGAAACCGAGCTGGGCGGCTATCGGATTCCGGCCGGTGCCGACATCGTCTACAGCCCGTACGCGATCCAGCGCGACCCCCGGTCGTACCAGGAGCATCTGGATTTCGATCCCGACCGCTGGCTTCCGGAACGTTCCACGGACATCCCGAAGTACGCGATGCGCCCCTTCAGCGTGGGCAACCGCAAGTGCCCGAGCGACCATTTCTCGATGGCACTGCTCTCCCTGATCACCGCGACCGTGGCGTCCCGGTGGCGCTTCGAGCCGGTGTCCGGGTCCAGCGGCGCGACCCGCGTCGGCATCACTCTGCGTCCCCACGGCCTGCGGCTGAAGGCCCGGCCGCGCTAGAGCGTCCCGGATCCTCCGCCCCCGTCGGCGGGTGACCGGCCCCGCATCTCCATCGGCGCACGTCCGGGCCGCCCTCGGGTTCCTGGACGTGCGCCGCGGTCGTCAGGCTTTCGGCACGACCACGGTGACCGTCCATTCCTGAAGGCCTTTGCAGGACATCCGCGCCGGATCGCTCGGGCACATCGGGCGGGACGAGGTCAGCGTGACCGTTCCCTCCGAGACCGCCCGGTAGGCCGCGGACGCGTCACCCGGCTGGAGGACGATCCCGCCGTTGGTGGCCGCCAGGGCGCCGCCGTCGCTCTTGACGGGTTTCCAGGGCCGGCGGGTGGTGCCGTCCAGCAGGACCCGGATCGTGTCGCCGGGGGCCAGGCAGTACGTGTGGCCCGTGTCGGCGGCGCCGAGCTGTGCCGTGGCGTTCGCGCAGTCCGGACCCGAAGGAGTCGGGGACGGCGACGCGGTGCCGCCGGTCGGGGACGGGGACACGGTGCCGTCGGTCGGGGACGGCGACGTGGTGCCGCCGGTGGGGGACGCGGACACGGTGCCGCCGGCGCCCGCGTCGTCTCCGCCCTGCGTTCCGCAGCCCGCGAGCAGCAGGGCCAGGGCGGCGAGGGCGATGGTCCGGGTGTGAGTCGTTCGGCGCATGGGGTGGCCTCCTCGAGGGTTGGACGTGCCACCGGCGGATCAGGATCCCTTCCCGGGCACGACAGGGCCCCGGCCGCCTCGGCGACCGGGGCCCCGGAGTGACTCAGCCGGTCGTGACGGCGGTGTCGTCCACGACGAAGCTGGTCTGGAGCGAGGAGTCCTCGACGCCGCTGAACTTCAGCGTGACGGTCGAACCGGCGAAGGAGGACAGGTCGAAGCTCTTCTGGGCGTACCCGGAAGCCTTGTTGAGGTTGGAGTAGGTCGCGAGCGTGGTGGAGCCCGCGGTGACGGTGAGCTTGTCGTAGGCCGTGCTGGTGCTGGTCTCGGCCGTGTCGACGTGCAGGTAGAAGGTGAACGTGGCCTTGCAGCCGGACGGGACGGTCACCGACTGGGACAGCGTGTCGGTGTGGGTCGAGCCGTACCCGTCGAGCCAGGCGTCGTACGAGCCGGCGTGCGTGGCCTCGCCGGTGTCATTGGTGATGACCCCGCTGGTCTCGCTCCACACGGTGGCACCCGACTCGAAGCCCTGGTTGCCGAGAAGCTGCGCCGAGGTGCAGGTGCCGCCGCCCGAGGTGCTCACGGTCCAGGTGAAGGAGGCCGAACCGGAGGCGCCGGTGGCGTCCTTCGCCGTGACGGTGGCCGCGTACGTGCCAGCGGTGCTCGCGGTGCCGGAGATCAGACCGGTCGAGCTGTTGATCGACAGGCCGGTCGGCAGCCCGGTCGCACTGTAGGTGAGGCTCGCGCCGGCGCTGTCGCTCGCCGCTGTCTGCAGGCTCACCGAGCCGCCGGTGGCCGTGGACTGGCTGCCCGGGTTGGTGACCGTCACGGTGTTGCCGGTGCTGGTGCCCGAGGCGAAGGCGGCCGTGCCGTTGGGGGTGCCCCAGCCGGTCGGGCCGTCGTAGCCAGTGGCCGCGGTGCAGAAGTACGACGGGGAGCAGGAGCCGTTGTTGCCGCTCGTCACGTCGTACAGGTTCGAGGTGTGGGAGTAGGGGTACTTCGCCGGGTAGTCGGCGGAGCCCGGGGTGCCGGCCAGCGCGTACACGCCCGCGATGATGGGCGCGGAGGCGCTGGTGCCGCCGTAGACCGCCCATCCGGAGCCGCCGTAGGTGTCGTAGACCGCCACGCCCGTGGCCGGGTCGGCGACGGCGGAGACGTCGGACTCCATGCGCTTGGCGCAGCCGGTGTCGGTCTGCCAGGACGGCTTGGCGTCGTAGGCGGAGCAGCCGGAGCCGGTGCCCTCGGTGCTGCTGGTCTTCCATACGGACTCGGTCCAGCCGCGGGTGCTGGAGGAGGTGCTCAGCGCGGTGCCGCCGACGGCGGTCACGTACTGGGAGGTCGCCGGGTACTCGGCGCCGTAGGCCTCGTCACCGGAGGAGACGGTGATCGCGACGCCCGGGTGCTTGAAGTACGAGGTGTCCTCGCCGGTCTGCGAGGAGGACTCGGAGCCGCCCCAGCTGTTGGAGACGAACTTCGCTCCCAGCGCGACCGCTTCGTTCTCCGCGGCGCCGAGGTCGGAGTCGTTCGCGGAGTTCGCCTCGACGAGGATGATGCTGCAGTTGGGGCAGACGGCGCTGACCATGTCGATGTCGAGCGCCTCCTCACCCGCCCAGCCGGTGTCGTTCGAGGGCAGCGAGGTCGTCGAACCGGTCTGGCTGACCTGCTTGAAGCAGCCGTTGGCCTTGGTGCAGGAGGAGAGGCCGAACTGCGAGCGGTAGGTGGCGAGGTCGGCGGCCGCGTTGGGGTCGTTGTAGGCGTCGACCACGGCGACCGTCAGGCCGGAACCGCCCGTCGAGGGCAGGTTGTAGGCGCTGTGCAGGTTGGCCGGGCTGAGTCCGGACACCGCGGCGGCGGCGTCGGGGGAGACCTGGGCCGCGAGCTTCTGCGCGATGTCGGTGCGCCGCTGGGCGAAGCAGGACATCCGGCCGGGCTTGGCCGCCTCGGCGCACAGGTGCTCGGTCGCGACCTTCTGGCCGGCCCTGCCGGTCGCGTGGACCGTCTGGCGGGCGGGGTCGGTGAGGGCACCGGCGTTCTGGGCGGCCCGGGAGACGTGGGGGGTCGGCGCGGGTCGGGCGTCCGCGGGAGGGGCCGCGGCGAACCCGGCGACGCCGAGAGCCAGGGCGGGGAGGGCGGCGGTGAGCAGTCTTCGCAGGCTCCGGGCGGGTCTGCCGGAGGGGGTGGGGCGCTGGGAACGCATGGGGGTGTCGCCTCCATCGGTTCGAGGCCGGTGCCGCTCGGGCCCGGGTGGGGCCGTTCGTGACGCCATGGCCGGAAGTGGGGTTCTCGGCGCTCTGAAACGGCGGCCTGTGACGCGCGTAGCACGAACAGGGAGAGACACGTCATGGGCATGCCAAATCAGTCGTCCCGGTGTGCCGCGGTGCGTGGCGTGGCGGGACGGCCAGAACGTAACCGGGGGGAACGACGTGCGAACAGCCGTGCCGGAAGAACTTTGCCGCTCCATGGACGGGGATTGGGGCGCCGATTGGAGGCGCGGGGGCCGTACGTGACGAAAGCCGGGCCGCAACGGGCGGCCCGGCTCTCATCGGTGACGGACGGTCAGAGCGACCGCAACCGCCGGAACGGTCAGAAGTCCTCGTCGAAGTCGACGGTGCCCTCCACCGCGACCTGGTACGCGGAGGGCCGGCGCTCGAAGAAGTTGGTCAGCTCCTGGACGCCCTGGAGCTCCATGAAGGAGAACGGGTTCTCGGAGCCGTACACCGGCGCGAAGCCCAGTCGCTGAAGGCGCTGGTCCGCCACGCACTCCAGGTACTGCCGCATCGAGTCGGTGTTCATGCCCGGCAGGCCCTCGCCGCACAGGTCGCGGCCGAACTGCAGCTCCGCCTCGACGGCCTCGCGCAGCATGTCGGTCACCTGCTGCTGGAGCTGGTCGTCGAAGAGGTCCGGCTCCTCCTTGCGGACGGTGTCGACCACCTCGAAGGCGAAGCTCATGTGCATCGTCTCGTCGCGGAACACCCAGTTGGTGCCGGTCGCCAGGCCGTGCAGCAGGCCCCGGCTGCGGAACCAGTAGACGTACGCGAAGGCCCCGTAGAAGAAGAGCCCCTCGATGCACGCGGCGAAGCAGATCAGGTTCAGCAGGAAGCGGCGGCGGTCGGCCCTGGTCTCCAGCCGGTCCATCTTCTCGACCGAGTCCATCCACTTGAAGCAGAACTGCGCCTTCTCGCGGATGGAGGGGATGCTCTCGACGGCCGCGAAGGCCGCCGTGCGGTCCTCCGGGTCGGGCAGGTAGGTGTCGAGCAGCGTCAGATAGAACTGGACGTGCACGGCCTCCTCGAAGAGCTGACGGCTCAAGTACAGCCGCGCCTCGGGGGAGTTGATGTGCTTGTACAGCGTCAGCACGAGGTTGTTCGCCACGATCGAGTCGCCCGTCGCGAAGAACGCGACCAGCCGGCCGATCATGTGCTGCTCGCCCGGCGTCAGCTTCGCGAGGTCGGCGACGTCCGAGTGGAGGTCGACCTCCTCGACGGTCCAGGTGTTCTTGATCGCGTCCCGGTAGCGCTCGTAGAAGTCCGGGTAGCGCATGGGACGCAGGGTGAGTTCGAAGCCCGGGTCGAGCAGGTTCTTCTCGGTTGAGCTCATTACTGGCAGGCCTCGCAGGACTCGGGGTTCTCAAGGGAGCAGGCGACGGCGTCGGGGTCGACGGCCTGCTGGACGGGAATGACGGTCTCGGGCCGCGCCTGCGCCTGGGCCGCGCGGGCGATGCGCGTCGCCGGGCGCGAACGCAGGTAGTACGTCGTCTTCAGCCCGGCCTTCCAGGCGTAGGAGTACATCGAGGAGAGCTTGCCGATGGTAGGCGTCTCCAGGAACAGGTTCAGCGACTGGGCCTGGTCCAGGAACGGGGTGCGGGCCGCGGCCATGTCGATCAGGCCGCGCTGCGGGATCTCCCACGCCGTGCGGTACAGGTCGCGGACGTCCTGCGGGACCCAGGTGAAGCCCTGCACCGAGCCGCTGGACTCGCGCAGCGCCTCACGGGTCTGCGCGTCCCACACGCCGAGCTCCTTCAGCTCGGCCACCAGGTACGAGTTGACCTGGAGGAACTCGCCGGAGAGCGTCTCGCGCTTGAACAGGTTCGACACCTGCGGCTCGATGCACTCGTACACGCCCGCGATCGAGGCGATGGTGGCGGTCGGCGCGATGGCCAGCAGCAGCGAGTTGCGCATGCCGACCGAGGCGATCCGCTCGCGCAGGGCCGCCCAGCGCTCCGGCCAGTTCAGCTCGACGTCGAAGTGGTCCGGGTGCAGCACGCCACGGGCGGTACGGGTCTTCTCCCAGGCCGGGAGCGGTCCGTTGCGCTCGGCGAGGTCCGCGGAGGCCTCGTACGAGGCGAGCATGATCCGCTCGGCGATCCGGGTGGACAGGGCGCGGGCCTCGGGCGAGTCGAACGGGATCCGCAGCTTGAAGAAGACGTCCTGGAGGCCCATCGCGCCGAGGCCGACCGGACGCCACTTGGCGTTGGAGCGGCCCGCCTGCTCGGTCGGGTAGAAGTTGATGTCCACCACGCGGTCGAGGAAGGTCACCGCGGTGCGCACGGTCTGGTCGAGCCGCTCCCAGTCGATGTCCCCGCCGGTCACGAACGCGCCCAGGTTGACCGAACCCAGGTTGCAGACCGCCGTCTCCCCGTCGTCCGTGACCTCCAGGATCTCGGTGCACAGGTTCGAGGAGTGGACCGTGTGGCCCGGCTCCGCCGTCTGGTTGGCGGTCCGGTTGGCGGCGTCCTTGAAGGTCATCCAGCCGTTGCCGGTCTGCGCGAGGGTGCGCATCATGCGGCCGTACAGATCGCGGGCCGGGATGGTCTTCCTGGCGAGGCCCGCCTCCTCGGCCTTGCGGTACGCGGCGTCGAACTCGTCGCCCCACAGGTCGACCAGTTCCGGCACGTCGGCGGGGGAGAACAGCGACCAGACGCCGTCCTCGTTCACCCGGCGCATGAACTCGTCCGGGATCCAGTGCGCGAGGTTCAGGTTGTGCGTACGCCGGGCGTCCTCACCGGTGTTGTCGCGCAGCTCCAGGAACTCCTCGATGTCGGAGTGCCAGGTCTCCAGGTAGACCGCCGCCGCGCCCTTGCGCCGGCCGCCCTGGTTCACCGCGGCCACCGAGGCGTCGAGGGTCTTGAGGAACGGGACGATGCCGTTGGAGTGCCCGTTGGTGCCGCGGATCAGCGAACCGCGCGAGCGGATGCGGGAGTAGGACAGTCCGATGCCGCCCGCGTGCTTCGACAGGCGCGCCACCTGGTGGTAGCGGTCGTAGATGGAGTCCAGCTCGTCCAGCGGGGAGTCGAGGAGGTAGCAGGACGACATCTGGGGGTGCCGCGTACCGGAGTTGAAGAGCGTGGGGGAGGAGGGGAGGTAGTCGAGGCGGCTCATGAGCCGGTAGAGCGCCGCGACTTCCTCCACGGAGCGGACGGTGTCGTCCTCCGCGAGACCGCAGGCCACCCGCAGCATGAAGTGCTGGGGTGTCTCGACGACCTTGCGGGTGATGGGGTGGCGGAGCAGATAGCGGGAGTGCAGCGTGCGCAGCCCGAAGTAGCCGAAGCGGTCGTCGCCCTCGAGGTCGATCAGCGCGTCGAGGCGGGCCGTGTGCAGCCGCACGAACGCGTCCGTACGGTCGGCGATCAGACCCTCGCGGTGGCCGACGGCGACCGACTCGGAGAAGGCGGTGACGCCCTGGGACGCGGCCTCCGCGGCGATGGTGACCGCGAGCAGACGGGCGGCCAGCCGCGAATAGGCGGGGTCCTCGGAGATGAGACCCGCGGCCGCCTCGGTGGCCAGTTCGCGCAGCTCGGCCTCGTCGGCGCGGGCGGACCGGCCGCGCAGCGCCGCCGCGGCGACCCGGCCGGGGTCGGCGTCGGGGAGGTCGGCGGTCAGATCCGTCAGGGTCCGCAGCAGCGCGGTCCCGGGACCGTCGGTCTCCACCGGGGCCTGCGGCGCGGTCACAGAAGCCGGATCGGCTGGCGCGATGGTCACGTGGGCTCTCCTCGCTCGGCACGGGGCCTTGCGGGCGGGCAGGGGGCACACGGGAGCGCTTTCGGGCAGCAGCGCGCCGCGTCCACCGGCCCATTCCGCGAGGCCCGGACGTCGTCGGCACCCGGGCCGGACGGCCGGGGCGCGCTGTCGGCAGGTCCTCGGACTGACGCGAGTACGGGCACACGCAGACGCGAACACGCACAAGTACACCGTTGCGGGACAGTTCCGGATTCGCACCGGATTCCCCTGCGACGACAGCGACCATGAGCATACATCTTGTGCCGGGCTTCGGGACTGCCCCCACATGTTGTGTCCGGGAGCGCTACGGAGCGTGCCGGAACGTCAACTCGTAAGTGAGCAGCCGGATGTCGTCGAGCTCCGGAAGGGGGTTCCAGTCGCGGTCCGGGGTGCGGGTGAAGCCGATGCGCTCGTAGAGGCGGTGGGCGCTGCGCATGGTGCGCTGGGTGGACAGCACGAGGCGCCCGCAGCCCTCCAGGGCCCGTGCCCGCGCGACGCAGGCGCGCACGAGGGCCTCGCCGGCGCCCCGGCCGCGCGCCTCCCGCGCGACCGCGAGCATCCGGATCTCGGCCTCCCCGTCGCGCGCCGAGTCGGCCATGGGGCTGCCGTCCGTCGCGAAGGTCACACTGCCGAGCACCCGGTCCCCCTCGGCGGCGACCAGCACCTCGGCGACGGCCGCGCGCCCCGCGACGTCCCGCAGCGTTCCGAGGTACGCGTCGCTCTCCCCGAAGTCGAGCAGTCCGTCCCCGAGATAGGCCCGGGCCGCGATCTCTCCGATGACGGGGTACTCCTCGGGCCGCGCCGGCCGGATGACGATGTCCATGCGGGCGAGTGTGCCCGACCGGCATGGCGACGGGGGGGGCGGGGGGGGGGCGGGGGGCCGCGCGGGGGGGGGGGGGGGGGCGCGGGCGCGCGCCGGGGGCGCGCGCGCGCGGGGCCGCGCCGGCCGTATGACGTGGTCATGGCGGGCGAGTGTCCCCGCCCGGAAGGGCGCGGGCCCGCGGGGTTTGCACCGGCGGCCCGTCGTTCCCGGCTGTCGCCGGGACCTGCCCGGTGGCCTCGCGGCCGGACAGGTGCCGCACTCCTAGTGACTGGCGTCCGCCGTGGCCGGCGGGAGCTCCGTCTCGACGTTCGGGTCGCCCGCGTCGGCCGTGTAGTCCCCGGGCGAGGTCTCGTCCACGCCCTCCGGGGCCTTGAGCGCCCTGAGGGCGAAGGTCAGGACGACGGTCACGGTCACGTTCAGGACGAACGCCGTCAGACCGATGTAGCCGATCTCCCCGATGCCGGGGATCTCCTTCGAGCTGCCGCCGAAGTGCTTCTGCGTCGGGGAGGCCACCCCGTAGGCGGCGATCGTGCCGTAGAGCATGCCGACCGCCCAGCCGCCCAGCAGCGCCCAGCGGTGGAACCAGCGGGTGAAGAGACCGCCGACCAGCGAGGGGAAGGTCTGCAGGATCCAGATGCCGCCCAGCAACTGGAAGTTGATCGCGACGGTCTTGTCCATGGTCAGGACGAAGACCAGCGCGCCCACCTTCACCAGCAGCGAGACCAGCTTGGAGACCTGGGTCTCCTGCCGCGGGGTCGCGGCCGGGTTGATGAAGTCCTTGTAGATGTTGCGGGTGAAGAGATTCGCGGCCGCGATCGACATGATGGCCGCCGGGACGAGCGCGCCGATGCCGATGGCGGCGAAGGCGACGCCCGCGAACCAGTCGGGGAACATGTTCTCGAAGAGCTGGGGGATGGCGAGCTGGCCGTTGGTGACCTTCACGCCCGCCGCGATCGCCATGAACCCGAGCAGGGCGAGCAGGCCCAGCATCAGCGAGTACAGCGGCAGGATCGTGGTGTTGCGGCGGATCACCTCCCGGCTGCGGCCGGACAGCGTCGCGGTGACCGAGTGCGGATACATGAACAGCGCCAGCGCCGAGCCGAGCGCGAGGGTGGCGTACGTCCACTGGCCCGCCTCGGCGGGGACGATCCCGCCGGCTCCCGCGGCCGTGTACTTGGCGCTTGCCGCCTTGAAGATCTCGTCGAAGCCGCCCAGCTTGATCGGGATGTAGATGATGGCCACCGCGATCACGATGTAGATCAGGGTGTCCTTCACGAACGCGATCAGCGCGGGGGCCCGCAGCCCCGAGGAGTAGGTGTACGCGGCCAGCACGCCGAAGGCGATGAGCAGCGGCAGGTCCTTGACGAACCAGTTGGTGCTGTCGCCGCCGCCCACGCCCATCACGTCCAGGACGGCCTGGATGCCGACGAGTTGGAGCGCGATGTACGGCATGGTGGCGAGGATGCCGGTGACGGCCACGGCGAGGGACAGGCCCTTGGAGCCGAAACGGCCGCGCACGAAGTCCGAGGTCGTCACATAGCCGTGCCGGTGGGAGACCGACCACAGACGGGGCAGGAAGGTGAAGATCAGCGGATAGACCAGGATCGTGTAAGGCACCGCGAAGAAGCCGGCCGCGCCCGCCGCGTAGATCGCCGCCGGCACGGCGACGAAGGTGTACGCCGTGTAGAGGTCGCCGCCGAGCAGGAACCAGGTCACCCAGGTACCGAAGGACCGTCCGCCCAGGCCCCATTCGTCGAGGGTGTGCTCGTCGGCGGCCCTGCGCCAGCGCGCGGCCAGGAAGCCCATGGCCGTGACGGCCAGGAAGAAGAAGATGAAGACGCCGAGAGCGACGCCGTTCACACCGTCGTTCATGCTTCCGCACCCCCCTTCGCGGAGGTACGGGCCCGCTGGTCACGCCGCCACAACTGGTAGGCGATCACCGTCAGCAGGGTGGAGAGGGGTACCCACAGCAGTTGGTACCAGTAGAAGAACGGGACACCGATGAACGCCGGGTCGGTCTTCGTGTAGGAGCCGACCCACAGCATCGCCACGAAGGGCGCGAGCAGACAGAGGGCGATCACCACGCGTACCGGTGTCACCACTGGTGGTTTCACTTCGGGTAGGTCTGACATCGTGCGACTCCGTCCCCTCGTCGATCACCTGGGTAACGCGCAGGCAATCTAGGGGACGGTCCGGCTTTAGGGAACACCGCAGCGCGGCGGCCGGTGTGGAGGGTTGGTGTCGGGCACGGGGGCGTGCCCCGTGCCCGCGGAGTGCTCCGTACCGCTCAGTCCTGCGGGCGCTTGAGGCGGGCGACGAACTTGTACCGGTCGCCCCGGTACACCGAGCGCACCCATTCCACCGGCTCGCCCTGCCGGTCGATCGAGTGGCGGGAGAGCATCAGCATGGGCAGGCCCACGTCGGTGCCGAGCAGTCCGGCCTCGCGCGGGGTCGCCAGCGAGGTCTCGATGGTCTCCTCTGCCTCGGCCAGGTGGACGTCGTACACCTCGGCCAGGGCGGTGTAGAGAGAGGTGTACTTGACCAGTGACCTGCGCAGGGCGGGGAAACGCTTGGCGGAGAGGTGGGTCGTCTCGATGGCCATGGGCTCGCCGCTCGCGAGGCGCAGCCGCTCGATGCGCAGCACCCGGCCGCCGGCGGAGATGTCGAGGAGGCCGGCGAGGGCGTCGTCCGCCGTGATGTAGCCGATGTCCAGGAGCTGCGAGGTCGGTTCGAGACCCTGGGCGCGCATGTCCTCGGTGTACGAGGTCAGTTGGAGCGCCTGGGAGACCTTCGGCTTGGCGACGAAGGTGCCCTTGCCCTGGATGCGTTCGAGGCGCCCTTCGACGACCAGCTCCTGAAGGGCCTGCCGCACCGTGGTGCGCGAGGTGTCGAACTCGGCGGCGAGGGTGCGCTCCGGCGGTACCGGCGTACCGGGCGGCAGTGTCTCCGTCATGTCGAGCAGGTGCTTCTTGAGGCGGTAGTACTTGGGCACGCGCGCGGTACGGATGGGTGCCCCACCCTCGTTCTCCGCACTGCTGACGTCGGTGCTCATGCTCTGCCTTCCCGGCTCCGGATGCCGAAGCGACCGCCATGTCGTCGGCCACGGCTCACATCGTGGCACGGCTTGTTGCGCGGGTGTTCCCCGCACGCTCCGTGATCCCCTCTATATACCCTCGGCGCACCTGTTGGTCTAGTCCATCGTGGGCAGGCGGTGCCGGCGAACTCGGCGCGGACAGGCCGGAAGTGGCTCCTTCGCAGGCCGTGGACGGGTCCGTAATTTGTGCCGCTTGGCTACTTAAAGGTTCTTGCATATGTAGGTCCCATAACGGCCGACTGGACGGGCTTACACACCCTTGACACCCCCCTAGGTCTAGGCCAAGCTCCCGGTACTGGTCTACACCATTGGTCCAGTCCCGGCCCCACGGGCGGTACACGGCGTATGTCACCGCGGGGAGCAGGGGGGTTTGTGGCATCCCTGAGGAGGGTGGCGTGAAGCGCAAGCTGATAGCCGCGATCGGTATCGCGGGCATGATGTTCTCCGTCGCGGCGTGCGGCAACGACGACAAGTCCGGGGGGTCGGACAAGGGTGCGGACGCCAAGGAGCTGACGGTCTGGCTCACGGTCGACGCGCAGAACAACTGGCCCGAGCTGGTCAAGCAGGCCGACACGGCGATCGAGGCGAAGCACCCCGGCATCAAGATCAAGCACGAGTACTACGGCTGGCCGGACAAGAACACCAAGCTCGACGCGGTCCTCGCCACCGACAAGGCGCCGGACGTGGTCGAGATGGGCAACACCGAGATGCTCGGCTACATGGTCAAGGGCGCCTTCGCTCCCCTCGACGCGTCGAAGTTCGACAACTCGACCGCCTGGCTCGACGGACTCAAGGAGTCCGTGACCTACGACGGCAAGACCTACGGCGTGCCGTACTACGCCGGTGGCCGCGTCGGCAACTGGCGCAAGGACATCGCCGCCTCGGCCGGCGTGAAGTCCACGCCGAAGACGTACGCGGAGCTCACCGCCGACCTGGACAAGATCCAGAAGAAGCAGGGCGGCAAGTTCAGCGCCTGGTACCAGCCCACCCGTGACTGGTACGCGGCCATGTCCTTCGTCTACGACGCCGGCGGCTCCATCGCGAAGGAGGAGGGCGGCCAGTGGAAGGCCAACCTCTCCTCGGCCGAGTCGGTCAAGGGACTCAACGAGTTCAAGACCATCGTCGACAAGTACATGCACGGCGACAAGACCAAGGACGAGTCCGACCGTTACATCGTCTACGGCCAGGGTAAGTCGGGCATGATCTTCGGTGCCGCCTGGGAGGGCGCGACCGCCGAGGACCCGAAGAGCGACAAGACCGGCAAGCTCAAGGGCAACCTCGAGAACTTCGTGATGCCCGGCCCGTCCGGCAAGAACATCCCGGTCTTCCTGGGCGGTTCCGACCTCGCCGTCCCGGTGAAGTCGAAGGCGCAGGCCGTCGCCGCCGAGTGGATCAACGCGTTCACCGGCGCCAAGGGCCAGAAGGCACTGATGGGCAAGGGCAACCTGCCCAACAACAAGACCGACCTGGTCAGCCTCCAGAGCGACCCGAAGACGGCCGTCCCGGCCACCGCCGCCGAGTCGAGCTGGTTCGTCCCGATGGCGCCGGGCTGGGGCCAGGTCGAGAAGGCCCAGGTCCTGCAGACCATGCTGCAGAACATCGGCACCGGCAAGAAGTCCGTCGCGGACGCCGCGAAGGAAGCGGACGCCGCGATCGACAAGGTCATCAACACCAAGTGACCTGAGAGCAGGGCCCCGTCGGTCCTCCTTCACGGAGGGGCGGGGCCCTGCCTCCCGTACGGCCCGGCCAGGGGCTCGCCCCCTGACGCCCGGCCGTGCGGGCCTTCGCTTTCGAGCCTTCGCTTTCGTACGACCTGAGGGACCGCTGAGGAGCGCGCGATGAGTGCCGCAGACACGACCACCCCTGCCAAGAAGGTGCCGCCACCGCGGCAGGCACCACCACCGGCCGTCGCGAAGGCGCCACGCGCCAGGCGGACCGCGGGCGCGGCGGCAGCCCCCTGGGCCCTGCTCGCCCCGTGTCTGCTGATCCTCGCGCTCGTCCTCGGCTATCCGCTGGTGCGCCTGGTCACGCTCTCCTTCCAGAAGTTCGGGCAGTCCCAGCTCTGGGGCTTCCAGCCGGCCGAGTCGGTCGGCCTCGACAACTTCACGAAGGTGCTCTCGGACGACGAGTTCTGGCAGGTGGTCGTCCGGACCGTCCTCTTCGCCGGCGGGGCCGTCGTCTTCACGATGGTCATCGGCATGCTGATCGCGCTGCTCCTGCAGCGGGTCTCCGGCTGGGTCAAGACACTGGTCAACATCGCGCTGGTGGCGAGCTGGGGCATGCCCATCATCGTGGCCACCACGGTCTTCAAGTGGCTCTTCGACTCCGACTACGGCGTCTTCAACGCGCTGCTCAGCAAGCTGCCCGGCGTCGACATGGTCGGCCACAACTGGTTCGCCAGCGGATGGCAGGGCCTGGGCGTGATCATGCTCCTGGTCGTCTGGGGCGCGGTGCCCTTCGTGGTCATCACGCTCAGCGCGGGACTCACCCAGGTCCCCGCCGAGCTGGAGGAGGCCGCACGGCTCGACGGCGCGGGTTCCTGGGGCGTCTTCCGCCATGTCACGATCCCGATCCTCAAGCCGATCATCGTCATGCTGACGACCCTCTCCGTCATCTGGGACATGGGCGTCTTCCCGCAGGTCTTCGTCATGCGGGGCGGCCACCCGGAGGCGGAGTTCCAGCTCCTCACCACGTACTCGTACGACCGTGCCTTCGTCGTCAACGACTACGCGCAGGGCTCGGCGATCGCCGTGCTCACCGTGCTGCTGCTCCTCGGCGTGGTGGCCGTGTACATGCGTCAGATGCTCCAGATCGGAGAGGTCGAATGAGTGCCGTCGCCACGTCCGGGCGTACGTCCGCCACGGGGCGGAAGTCCTCCGGGCCCCGCAAGTCCAAGCTCGGCTGGAACCTGCTCGGTCTGCTCGTCTTCCTCACCGCGGGCTTCCCCGTCTACTGGATGCTCAACACGGCGATCAAGCCGGCCAAGGACGCGATCGACTCCGATCCGAGCCTGTTCCCCACCGGGTTCACGCTCGACAACTTCCGCCGCGCGTTCGACATCGCCGACTTCTGGGGCCCGGTGGGCCGCAGCCTGATCGTCTCCCTCGCGGTGGTCGTGATCGGCATCGCGGTCGGGATGCTGGCCGCGCTGGCCATCTCCCGCTTCGCCTTCCGCGGCCGCAAGATCGTGATCGTGGGCATCCTCGCGGTGCAGATGATCCCGCTCGTCGCCATGATCATCCCGGTCTTCCTGCTGCTGAACGACCTGGACCAGTACGACAAGCTCTCCGGTCTGATCATCACCTACCTGACCTTCATCCTTCCCTTCACGGTGTGGACGCTGCGCGGTTTCATCGTCAACATCCCGAAGGAGCTGGAGGAGGCGGCGATGGTCGACGGGTGCAGCCGCACGAGCGCCTTCATCCGCGTGGTCTTCCCGCTGCTGGCCCCCGGCATGGTCGCGACGTCCGTCTACGCCTTCATCCAGGCCTGGAACGAGTACCTCTACGCCCTCATGCTGCTGAGTCAGCAGAACCAGACGGCCACCGTCTGGCTCGGCAACTTCACCACCAAGCACGGCACCGAGTACGCCCCGATGATGGCCGGAGCCACCATGATGGCCGTGCCGATCGTCGTCCTGTTCCTCCTTGTCCAGCGCAAGATGGCCGCGGGTCTGACCGCGGGCGCCGTGAAGGGATAACGCCCCCCGATGACGACATTCGCCAGCGGTACAGACACCCTGACGCGCGACGCCCTGACCGTGCTCCAGCCCGGGTTCACCGGGACCACGGCTCCGGACTGGCTGCTCCGCCGCCTCGGTGAAGGCCTCGCCTCCGTCGGCCTGTTCGGCCGCAACATCGCCTCGCCAGAGCAACTGGCGGCCCTGACCGCCCAGTTGCGTGCCGAACGTGACGACGTCCTGGTCGCCATCGACGAGGAGGGCGGTGACGTCACCCGACTGGAGGTGCGCACCGGGTCGTCCTTCCCCGGCAACCACGCGCTGGGCGCCGTCGACGACGTGGCGCTCACCGAGGAGGTCGCCCGCGAACTGGGCCGCCGACTGGCCGCGTGCGGGGTGAACCTCAACTGGGCGCCGTCCGCCGACGTGAACTCCAATCCCGCCAACCCGGTGATCGGCGTACGGTCCTTCGGCGCCGACACCGGCCTGGTGGCCCGGCACACGGCCGCCTACGTCACCGGCCTCCAGGCCGCCGGCGTCGCCGCCTGCACCAAGCACTTCCCGGGCCACGGGGACACCGCGGTGGACTCCCACCACGCCCTGCCGCGCATCGACGCGGACCTGTCGGTCCTCCACTCCCGCGAACTCGTCCCCTTCCGGGCCGCCATCGCCGCGGGCAGCCGGGCCGTGATGAGCGCGCACATCCTCGTCCCGGCCCTGGACCCGGACCGCCCGGCCACCCTCTCCCGCCGCATCCTCACGGGCCTGCTGCGCGAGGAACTCGGCTACGACGGCCTCATCGTCACCGACGGCATGGAGATGCAGGCCATCGCGGCGACGTACGGCATCGAGCGGGGCAGCGTGCTGGCGATCGCGGCCGGCGCCGACGCCATCTGCGTCGGCGGCGGACTGGCGGACGACGACACCGTGCGCCGGCTGCGGGACGCCCTGGTCTCCGCCGTCCGGGCGGGCGAGCTCCCCGAGGAACGCCTCGCGGACGCGGCGAACCGGGTACGGGCCCTGGCCGAGTGGACGGCCGCGGCCTCCGCGGCCCGGAAGGCCTCCCCGGCCCTCTCGGGCCCGGCGGTCCTCTCGTCCACGAATGGCTTGAACAGCTCGAACGGCTCGAACACCTCAGGCGGTACGGGTGGTGCCAGCGGTGCGGGTGGCGTGAACGGTTCGGGTGGTACGGGTGTCACCGGCGGTGCGAACGGTGCAGCCGGTACGGGCGGTACAGGCAGCTCGGACGGCGCAGACGGTCCGGACGGCGCAGACGGCGCTACGGCGGTCCGAGCCGCCGATGTGGGCCTGGTCGCCGCGCGGCGCGCGCTGACCGTGACCCGCTCCGCCTCGTACACCCCGCTCGCCGAGGCACCCTTCGTCGCCGCGCTCACCCCGGTCGCGAACATCGCCGTCGGCGACGAGACCCCCTGGGGCGTGGCGGCGGAGCTGGCCCGGCTGCTTCCCGGCACCGAGACCGGCAGCTTCGCCGGCGAGGACGCGGGATCCTCGGCGCTCGCGGCCGCCGCCGGGCGGCCCCTCGTCGCGGTGGTCCGTGACGAACACCGTCACCCCTGGATGGCGGCGGCCCTCGACGTGCTGCTCGCCTCCCGCCCCGACACCGTCGTGGTCGAGATGGGCGTCCCCCAGTCGGCGCCCCGCGGCGCCCTGCACATCGCCACCCACGGCGCCGCGCGGGTGTGCGGCCAGGCGGCGGCGGAGGTCATCGCGGGCGCGTAGGCCGTGTCCGACCCGGACCGGCCTGCGGGCCACGACGCACCGGTGCCGGGCACTCCCTCGGGGGG
>NZ_JBHYXD010000023.1:0-2838 GCF_042751995.1 Streptomyces sp. NPDC059371
GTGTATACGAGACCGGCGGGGACCGCCGCGGCGCCGCTCGGCGGCAGAACGGCTTTGGTCGCGGCCGCCCCGGCGACCGCGATCGAGGAGACGGCGGCGGCAAGGCCGCGCCGTCTCGGGGCGTGTCTGCCCACGTGCGAAGTCCCTCCCCGCGAGGGCACTCGCCCCCGCCAAGTGAGCGGACTTTACCAGCCCTTTTACCGCCCTTGGCGGGCGGGTGGGCCGATGCGCGCGGGGCTGGCTCTCTCAGCCCTGCGAGCCGCCGAAGCGCTCCTTGTACGACTCCAGGTCCTCGTCCGTGATCTTGGCGAAGAGGACCGGGGGAACGGTGAAGGGGGTGCCGGCGGGGAGGAAGGACAGGGCGCGGGCCTCGTCGGCGCTCACCCAGGTCGCCGTGTCGTCCGCGAGGGCGAAGGCAGAGCGCATCGCGCGGGCGGACGCCGGGATGAAGGGCTCCGAGACCACCGAGTACAGGTGGATCAGGTTCATCGCCGTGCGCAGCGTCAGGGCCGCGCCCTCCGGGCTGGTCTTGATCTCCAGCCAGGGGGCCTTCTCCTCCAGGTAGGAGTTGCCCGCGGACCACAGGGCGCGCAGCGCCGCGGCCGCCTTGCGGTACTGGAGGGCCTCCATCTGGGACTCGTACTCCGCGAGCAGGCCCGCGATCTCGGCGCCCAGCTTCGCCTCGGCCTCGCCGGCCTCCGCACCCGCCGGGACCTCCTCGCCGAAGCGCTTCTTGGAGAAGGACAGCACGCGGTTGACGAAGTTGCCGAGGGTGTCGGCCAGGTCCTTGTTCACCGTGGCCGTGAAGTGCTCCCAGGTGAACGACGAGTCGTCCGACTCGGGGGCGTTGGCGATGAGGAAGTAGCGCCAGTAGTCGGCGGGCAGGATGTCCAGCGCCTGGTCCGTGAAGACACCGCGCTTCTGGGACGTGGAGAACTTCCCGCCGTAGTACGTCAGCCAGTTGAAGGCCTTGACGTAGTCGACCTTCTTCCACGGCTCGCGCACGCCCAGCTCGGTGGCCGGGAACATCACGGTGTGGAAGGGCACGTTGTCCTTGGCCATGAACTGCGTGTAGCGGACCGGGTTCTCGCCGGAGTCCGCGTCGTACCACCAGGACTTCCAGTCGCGGTTCTCGGCGTCCTGGTCGGACCACTCCTTCGTCGCGCCGATGTACTCGATCGGGGCGTCGAACCAGACGTAGAAGACCTTGCCCTCGGCCGCCAGCTCCGGCCACGTGTCGGCCGGGACCGGGACACCCCAGTCCAGGTCACGGGTGATCGCGCGGTCGTGCAGGCCCTCGGTCAGCCACTTGCGGGCGATGGAGGAGGCGAGCTGCGGCCACTCCGACTCGTGGCGGGCCACCCACTCCTCGACCTCGTGCTGGAGCTTCGACTGGAGGAGGAACAGGTGCTTCGTCTCACGGACCTCCAGGTCCGTCGAGCCGGAGATCGCCGAACGCGGGTCGATCAGGTCCGTGGGGTCGAGGACGCGCGTGCAGTTCTCGCACTGGTCGCCGCGGGCCTTGTCGTAACCGCAGTGCGGGCAGGTGCCCTCGACGTAGCGGTCGGGGAGGAACCGGCCGTCCGTCGGCGAGTACACCTGACGGATCGCGCGCTCCTCGATGAAGCCGTTCTCGTTCAGGCGGCGCGCGAAGTGCTGGGTGATGTCGCGGTTCTCCGGGCTGGAGCTGCGGCCGAAGTAGTCGAAGGCCAGCTCGAAGCCGTCGTACACGGCCTTCTGCGCGTCGTGCGCCTGCGCGCAGAACTCGTCGACCGGCAGACCGCGCTCCTTGGCCGCCAGCTCGGCGGGGGTGCCGTGCTCGTCCGTCGCGCAGATGTACAGGACGTCGTGGCCGCGCTGGCGGAGGTACCGGGAGTACACGTCCGCCGGGAGCATGGACCCCACCATGTTGCCCAGGTGCTTGATCCCGTTGATGTACGGAAGGGCGCTGGTGATGAGGTGTCGAGCCATCGCGGGCTGCTCCCAGGTCGCTGCGTGGGGCGACGATCGCGTCCGGATTCCGGTGGGCCGGTCGTCGCCGGTGAACCTTGAAATCGTAGCCGACATGGGTGGGCCGCCCGCTTCCCGTTTTAAGGCGTGGGAAGGGGGCGGCCGGGGTGCTGCTCGGACGGGTTACGGGCGCCAGTTCTCCAGCACGCCGTCGTAGACCTCCACGTCGGTCAGCTCGCGGGGGGCCGGACCCGCGTGGAAGAAGGCCGTGTTCCCGGTCTTCAGCCTGCGCAGGTAGTCGAAGGCCTTGTTGTCGTGCTCGCCGAAGGCGACGAACGAGAAGAAGACGCCCGGGTGGTTCCTCGCCGCGTCCGTGAGGGACTGGGTGGCGGGGGTCTTGGCGTCCGGGGCGCCGTCCGTCTGGAAGATCACCAGGGCCGGGTCGGTGGAGCCGGACCGCTGGTGGTGGGTGACCACTTCCTCCACGGCGACGTGGTAGCTCGTACGGCCCATGCGGCCGAGGCCGGCGTGCAGGTCGTCGACCTTGTTCTCGTGCTCGGCGAGCGTGAGGGTGCCGGTGCCGTCCAGTTCGGTGGAGAAGAAGACGACGTGGACCGTCGCGGCCGGGTCGAGGTGGGCGGCGAGGGCCAGGGCCTGCTCGCCGAGGGCCTGGGCGGAGCCGTCCTTGTAGTACGCGCGCATCGACGAGGAGCGGTCGAGGACCAGGTAGACCTTGGCGTGCTTGCCGGTGAGGTCGTGCTTCTGGAGTGCGGTGCCGGCTTCCTGGTACGCCGTGACCAGGGCCGGGGCCTCGGCCTTGACGTGGCCGAGTGCGGTCGGCTCCGCCGCGGTCACCAGCTCTGCCTCGGGCTCGGTGACCGGCGCCGC
>NZ_JBHYXD010000023.1:2936-40116 GCF_042751995.1 Streptomyces sp. NPDC059371
ACCTCGGGCTCCGCCTCGGTCACCGGCGCCGCCTCGGGCTCCGCCTCGGTCACCGGCGCCGCCTCGGGCTCCGCCTCGGTCACCGGCGCCGCCTCGGGCTCCGCCTCGGTCACCGGCGCCGCCTCGGCCTCGGTGACCGGCTCGGGCTCGTCTGTGGCTTCCGCCTCGGCTTCGCCTTCGGCGCGGTCGTTCCCACCCGCACCACCCGTGCTGCTTTCGTCGTCGGCTGCGGGTGCCTCCTGTGGGGCCTCACCGCCGTCGGCGACCGCGGGCTCGTCCGCCTGCACAGCCTCGGCGACTGCGGGCTCGTCCGCCTGCTCGGCCTCGGCGACCGGCTCGGCCTCGACGACCGGCTCCGCCTCGACGACCGGCTCGGCCTCGACCTCGGCCTCAGCGGCCGGCTCGGGCTCCGCGGCGGCTTCGGTCTCGGCGACCGGCTCCGCCTCGGGTGCAGCCTCCGCTTCGGGGGCGGCTTCGGTCTCGGCGACCGGCTCCGCCTCGGGCGCAGCCTCGACCTCGGCCTCAGGGGTCGGCTCGGGCGCAGCCTCGGCCTCGGGCTCGGCGGTCGGCTCGGGCTCGGGCGCGGCCTCGGGCTCGGTGGGGGCCGGGGGCTTCTCGCTGGTGGGCTCCGCCGGAGGCGTCTGCTTGGGGACCGTTACGTTGTCGAAGGCGGCCGACACGAGTTCGTCGACCACCGAGGGTTCGGGCTCGGAGGCGGGTGCCGGGATTCTCGGCTCGGCCTCCGGTGCCGATGTGGAGGCCGGGTCGGCCTCGGGGGAATGTGTCGGCTCCGCGGCGGGAGCCGGGACCGTCGCGGTCGACGTGGCCTCTCGCGAGGTCTCCGCGTCAGCGTCACGACCCTTGCGTGAGCGGCCGAACGCATTCCGCAGGAGAGTGAGAATGCCCATGTGCGCAACCCTTCGCGTGAGTTGATCCCGTCAATCCCTGGCCAGGACGGACACGTAAGGTTAGCGGCCATAGATGGTGATCTTCGGCAGGGGCGGCGCTCCGGACAACCGTCGCGTCAACCCCCCTACAGCGCCCACGGGTTCACTTTCCTACCATGGTGATTTGTCGGAATTCTGAGTTCCGTCCGTCCCGCGCGTGGAGCCGGGACGATGGCCGAATAGTCGGTGCCGACGCCTCCCGTGTCAATGCGGTGAGGTGATCGCCCTGGCCGCCGCGACCTCCTGCCGCACCGGTTCGAGGACGCTGCCCGCGGGCCCGGTGAGATCCGAGCGGACCGCGAAGAGCACATCCGTCTCGCGCAAACCCTCGGACAACTCCCGGAGCTGGCGGGCGATGGTGGAGATCTCGGCGGCGGACGGCTCGGCCGCGCCCTGTCTGACCCGGACCCGGGCGGCGGTCGTGGCGTCCACGATCCGCTCGACGGCGACGACGAGCGGCATCCAGGCCGCGGCGCGGCGCCCGTTCGGCGGTGGTTCGGTGAGCGCGCGCTGGAACTCCGTACGGATGGAGGACAGGTCGCGGTACAGCCGGCGCCTGCTGCGGGCGCGGGCCGCGGGCTCCGCGGCGTCCCCGAAGGCCAGCTCGACATAGCCGGCGGTGTCGGCGACCGCGTCCGCGAGCCGGTCGCCGACCCGGGCGTGCCAGCTCTCCGGCCAGAGCAGATATCCGGCCACCAGGGCGATGCCGCAGCCGACCAGGGAGTCGATCAGGCGGGGGACGACGAGCCCGGTTCCCTGGTGGTTGAGGATGTCGGACAGCAGCAGGATCACCGGGGTGATGGCAGCGGTCTGGTAGCCGTAGCCGCGCGGGGTCAGGGCCGGAATGAGCACGCCGAGCGCCATCAGCACGGGCACGTCCCACCAGCCGCGCGGCACCAGCGTCAGCACGGTCGCCGCGACCACGAGGCCCACGACCGTGCCGAGGGCGCGCAGCAGGGCCCGGGAGAAGACGGAGCCGTAGTCGGGCTTCATGACGAAGGTGATGGTGAGCGCGACCCAGTAGGAGCGCGGTACTTCGACGGTCGAGACGAGCACCTGACCGAGGCCGATGCACAGGGCGAGGCGGGTGCCGTAGCGCCAGGAGGCCGCCGACAGCAGGACGTTGCGGGTGGCGCCGGCGGCGCGGACACGCAGCGCGGCGGGCCGGCCGAGGCGGTCGTCGAGGGCGCCCGGGTCCGGGGACCGGTCGGTCACGACACGGGCGGCGTGCCGCAGGGCGTGGTCGACGGCGCGCGCGGTCTCGTCGGCCGGGGCGGGCAGCCGCAGTTCGAGGGGGTCGGTGCCACCGGTCTCGACGGTGTCGGCGAGCAGGCTCACGGCGGCGGGGATCGCGGCGGGCAGCGGCCGGCCCCGCTGGTGGGCGGCGGGCGCGGCCTCGACGACGGGGGTGACGGCGTTGAGCTGGGCGAGCAGCCGGACGAGGTCGGGGCTGCGGCCGTGGTGGAAGGCGCGCCGGGCGAGGACGAGGTCGTACGACTCGTTGAGGGACTGGGTGACGGCGAGGCGGAGACGGCCGTAGTCGTCGGTGCCGCTCGCGGCGAGCAGGTCGGCGACGGTGCGGTAGGTGTCCGCGACGGCGGATCGCTCCGGCACCCCCGAGCGCAGCGGCCAGGCGAGCAGGGTCAGCGCGAGGACGAGGAGTCCGCCGCCGGCCATCAGCAGCGGGGCGAGCCACCAGGCGCCGGGCAGCGGAAGTCCGGCGCCGATCACGCAGTTGAGGAGCAGCAGCAGTCCGGTGACGGAGGCGACGGCGCCGATCGACGAGATCATCCCGGAGACCAGCGCGACCACGGTCACCGTCACGACGGCGGCCCAGCCCTGCCCGTAGACCGCCGCGCCGATCGTGACGCCGATCGCGCCGAAGAGCTGGGGGACGGCGATGTTGAAGATCCGCATGCGGTACGCGTCGGCGGTGTCGCCGATGACTCCGGACAGCGCGCCCATGGAGGCGAGGGCGCCGTACGCGGGCTGTCCGCAGGCGAGGCCCACGGCGAGGGGGAGCGCCAGGGCGACGCCGGCGCGGGCGGCGGCGGCCCGGTTGACGGGGGCCCGCTGCGGCCGGAGGTTCCTGACCAGCCAGTCGGGAGGGGTGAGGCCGATGGGGAACGCGCGGGACATGCCCCAAGTATGGCGGTCTCCCCGGAGCGGCCCCGGGGACGGCCCCGGGGACGATCGCGGGGACTATCGCGCCGGTGGAGGGAGACTTCGCGGCGCGAGCGCGCGGGCAGGCCCCCCGTGGAGCGCGGTCAGGTTCCCACCTGGGGCGCGGTCGGGCTCCCCCGTGGAGCGCGGTCAGGCTCCCACCTCGGGCGTGGTCAGGCTCCCACGTGGGTCGACTGGTCCGCCGGAGTCTGCGCGGGGGCTTCGGCCGGCCGCCTTCGGCGGGCGTACGCACGGGCGAGGGCGGCGGCCAGAGCAACCGTCAGACCCACGGCCAGCAGCAGCCAGCTCACGAACCGGAGGGTCTCGGTGAGGGCGTCGTACACGGCGCCCGCGGCGGTGCGTGACACGTCGGGCGGCAGGTCGGCGAGGGTGAGCCGGCGGCCCACGACGATCGCGGCACCGAGCAGCGCGGCGCCCAGAGCGGTGCCGAGGCCCGTCGCGAGGACCGCCCGGCGACGGCGCACGGCGATGACGATGCCGGTCGCCGCGAAGACGACCGACGCCGACGGGAGCCAGAATCCGGCGACTTCGAGCACGTGGAACCCCTTTCGGAGCCGGGCCAGGTCCTCGGCCTCGAGCACGGTGATCTCGGTGTGCTCGACCGGGATCCGGGCGGCCAACGGCATGTGGTCGTCGGCGAGCCGGCGTTTGACCTGCTCGGTGACGGGCGCGAGATCGACGGTCACGGCACCCTCGTGGTCCTCGCGCAGCGCCCGCATCACGGCGTCGTGCGCGGCCAGGTTGGCGGTCTCCCACGCCGCGCGGTACGCCTCGGTCTCGGTGAACGAGCGCACGGCGTCCCGCACGAAGTGGTTCACCGGCCCCTGGAGCCGCGGCCGTACGTGGACCTCGCGCAGGATGTCGTCGGTGACGCCGGCCGCGATCGCGTCCCGGACGTCCTCGTCGGCGGCGAGGGGCGCCATGGTGGCCTCGTACCGCTCGGAGTCGCCGAGGCCGTACGTCGCCCACGCCGACAGCGCGCCGAGCGGCGCGAGGAGGCAGGCGAGCGCGATCAGCACGGCCGAGAGGGCGCTCCGGACACGAGGGGACACGTCTTCAGGCAAGGCCTCCCGGACCCCGTGCGCGACCGGGCCGCCTGCAAATGGGCGCATATGACAAGCCGTACGGGGAGCTCCCGCGCATCGGACTCACGCATCCCTTGGGCCCCAAGGGTTTTGGGCGCTCGGGTGGAGCCCTCACCCGAACGGGTGTTTCCTGGATCTGGGGAGAAGGAGGCCGATATGCGCACCACCCCAGCCCCGCGGATTCTTGCCGCGGCCCTGCTCAGCGGCGGTGTACTGACCGCCCTGGCCGCCGGTCCCACCATGGCGGCGACCGAGTCGGCGCACACCGGCGACGGCTCCGGGAGTTCCGTCCGGGGCACCGTCATCTCCAGCGGTGAGATGAACCTGCGGCTTCAGCCCAGCACCGGCTCGCCCGTCGTCGGCTCGCTTCCCTCGGGCAGCCAGGACCGCGTGCAGTGCGCGGTGAACGGGCAGAGCGTGTCCGGAACCACCGTCTGGTACTGGCTCGTCGGCGCCCATGCCTGGGCCAGCGCGGCGTTCGTCTCCACCAACGGCCAGTGGGTGCCGAGTTGCTCGGACCCGAGCCCCGACCATAAGGACGGGACCTGGCACAACGCGCACTGGGACAACGACCGGAACCCCGGCAACGACCCCGGCTGGAGCGTGAGCGCCTCGGGCTCTTGGACCTTCACCGTCTCCAGCGCGTGGAGCTGGACCGTCTCCGGCTCCTCCTCGAACTCCTGGGACTGGGTCCCAGGTGGCAGGTGAGTAGGTGAGTGAGGGAGACGCATGAGGCCCCGGCACTGCGCCGGGGCCTCATGTGCTCGCCGTTCGCGCCTACTTGCTCGCCTTTCCCTCCGCGTCCTCGTGCGTGTAGTAGCGGTAGAAGGCCACCGCGTACACGCCCACCGCCACCGGCAGCGACATGAACACGGACCGCAGAACGGTCGCGTCGGTCTGGCTGTACAGGAAACCGAACGCGCAGCCCGCGAACACGGCCCACACCAGCGCGTGCGTCTCGCGCCGCATCAGCGGAGCCACCGTCCGTGCGCCCACGTAGGCCGCCGCGAACGCGATGGCGCACACGAAGCCGAACAGCACGTTCCAGCCCGTGATGGCACCGGCGTCCCGGTTGATGGCGGCGGCCCAGTAGCCGTAGACGAGCCCGCCGGCGACGGGTACGGCCCACTGCGCGATCGTGTGGGTCTGTGCCCCGAAGACATCGGACGATCCGGATGTACCTGGTGTCCCTGACACGGGTGCGGCTTGAGCCATGGAAGGACTCCTCTCTGCTCGCCCCCGCCTTCCAGGTCACACCTCGCCGCAGCCCCTGGCAACTCGGGGCGGGACCCTCCCGCAGCGCTCCCGCGGCGCCCCGCCCGCACCCCCCACGACACCCTTTTGCCCCGCTTCGCCGGGATGCGGGGGAAATGGTCGCGTGCTTCGCTGAGGTGCATGAAGCTCGTACTCTTCGGTGCCACCGGCATGGTCGGCAGCCGTATCGCCACGGAGGCGTCGGCGCGCGGACACCAGGTCGTCGCGGTCAGCCGCTCCGGGCAGTCCCCGGTCCCCGGGGTCGCCGCGACGGCGGCGGACGCCTCGGACGCGGCGAAGGTCGCCGAGCTGGTGTCCGGCGCGGACGCGGTGGGGTCGGCGTGCGTCCCGCCCCGGGACGGCTCGGATCCCCGCGAACCCTTCCTGGCCCTCAACCACTCCCTGGTGGAGGGTGTCCGCTCGGCCGGGGTGCACCGGCTCGTGATCGTCGGCGGGGCGGGCACCCTGGAGGTCGCGCCCGGCGAGGCCGCCTGCGACCAGCCGGACTTCCCCGAGGCCTACCTGCCCGAGGCACTCGCCCACCGCGACGCCCTCACCTATCTGCGCAGCGACGTCGACGACCTCGACTGGACCTACATCTCGCCCGCCGCCGATATCGCCCCCGGCGAACGCACGGGCGAGTTCAGGATCGGCGGCGACCGCATGCTCACCGACGCGGGCGGCCAGAGCCGCATCAGCGCCGAGGACTACGCGATGGCCTTCGTGGACCAGCTCGAGATGCCCGTCCACCCGCACGGCCGTATGTCCGTCGCCTACTGAGAACACGAGACGGAGGCGGTACGGGGAGGTGGTCGCCCGGAGATCCGTACGCGACCGGCTCCGGCACGCCCTGCGGCCCCGCGCCGGGCTGCCGGACGCCTTCCCGCGGTCGAAGCCGCTGAAGGTACGCGGGCGCAGTGTGGCCTGGCTGCCCGCGCTGCTGCTGCTCACCGGCATCGTGCTGCTCGACGCCAACACCTCCGGCCGGTTCCGGATCATCTCCTGGCTCGTGCTCGTACCGGTCATCGCGGCGGCGATCTGCGGAGTGCTGGGCACGCTGGCGCTCGGCGTGCTGTCGCTGCTCGCCTACGGCGCCATCGACGCGTCGTGGCCGCACCGGTACCAGAACGGCCTGCCCGATTTCATCCTCGTCGTGGTCGGCAGCGCCCTCGCGGCCCTCGCCTGCTCCGTGCGGCTGCGCGCCGAGCGCCAGATGCTGCACATGCGGGACGTCGCCGAGACGACCCGGCGTACCGTGCTGCGCCCGATGCCCCCGGGCTGGGGCGGCCTCGACCACGCGGCCGTCTACCTCGCCGCCGACAGCGAGGCCCGGGTCGGCGGCGACTTCTACGACATCCAGCCCGGCCGGCACGGCACCCGCCTGCTGCTCGGGGACGTCCAGGGGAAGGGACTGGCGGCGGTCGAGGCGGCGGCCTCGCTGCTCGGCACCTTCCGCGAGGCGGCGTACCACGAGCCGGTACTCACCACGGTCGCCGGCCGGCTGGAGGTGCGGATGCTGCGGCACAACGGCTACCGCGTGGCACTCGGCCGCGACGACGGCGACCGTTTCGCGACCGGAGTCATGGTCGCCTTCCGCGAGGACACCCCGGCCACGGTGGAGGTCATCAACTTCGGCCACGAACCGCCGCTCGTGGTTACTGCCGACGGGGTGCGGAGCCTGCCTCCCGGCGACGGGCTCCCGCTCGGCATGGGCGATCTGGCCTCCGCGCCGCCACCGGTACTCCGCGTTCCGCTCGCCCCCGGGGAGACGCTGCTCATGGTCACCGACGGGGTGACCGAGGCCCGCGACGCGTCGGGCACCTTCTTCCCGCTCCGCGACACGCTCACCAAGGCGCTGGCACGGGACCCGCGCACCGCCGACCCGCACCGGCTCGTCCGGTGGGTGCGCGACGGCACACTCGATCACTGCGGCGGACGGCTCGCCGACGACACCACGATCTTCGCCGTGCGCCGCAGGGCGGCCGACGGCCGGCGGACGTAGCCGGGGCCGCGGACACGGACTCCGGGAGGCCCGGACGCGGACACCGCGGGCCCCGGACACGGGCTCCCGGTCCCTGGGCCGGGCGGGGGCGTTCGTCTCTTCGCGTCCCCTCTTTGCAGGCGCAGCCGTTACGGTGCTGAGGTGTCCGAACGATGGGGGAGAGAATCTGTGCCCGGAACCGTGCTGCTCCTCGCCGCCTCACCCGTGGGCAAGGGGTGTCTGGTGGACGCGGCTTCCGTGCTCCCCGTGCTCGCGGCTGTCGCCCCGCCGGTGCTGTCGGGAACCGACACGGCGAACGTCGTCGAACTGGCCGACCCGCTGGAGCCGCAGGCCGTGCTGACCCGGCTGCGCGCGGCGGCGACGGCGCCCGGACCGCTGACCATGTTCCTGACGGGACAGCTCCAACTCGACCGCCGCCAGCGGCTTCCGCACCTCGCGCTGGCCCGCACCACCCCGGCGACGGTCCGCTACACGGCCTTCCCCTGGCGCTGGATCGCCGACGAACTGCGGCTGCGCCCACCGGGTTCGACGACCGTGTTCGTCGACCTGCACGCGGACGCGGACGCCTGGGAGTTCCTCGCCGGGCGCCCCCTCACGGCGGGCCCGTCGACCGAGCTGTACGGCCGCGTCGCCCCGCCGCCGTCCCGTCGTACGGTGGCACAGCCGGCGTACATGCGAGCGGTCGCCACCCTGCTCCGCAGCGGCCACCGGCCGCACCCCGCACAGCTCCACCAGCAGGCCCTGACGAGGACGTCGGGCGAGGGGAGCGCCCGGCAGGGGGCGACGGACCTCGTGCTCGCGCCCGGGCAGTCCTGGGCCGGGCGACCATGGCCTCCGGCACCGGAGTTCACGACGGTCACGGCTCCGCCGCCGGAGTTCGCGTCCGTCACGGTTGCGCCGCGCACGCCCGCCCCCTCGCCGGCTCCACCGGCCGCCGCACCCGCGCCGGTTCCGCCGGCCACCCCGCCCGCGCCACCCGTGACGATCCCCGGCCAGACGGAGCGGCGAGCCGGTTCGCCGTCCCCCGATCCGCACGGGGAGATCACCGCGGCGGTCCGCGACGGCCGTCACGAGGACGCCCTCGCGCTGGCGGCGCGCTGGGAGCGGGAGGCGCTGCGGACGCACGGGCCCGGCTCCGAGCAGGTGCTGCACTGGATGGAGGTACGGGCGGACCTGGCGATGCTCGCGGGGGACGCGGAGCGGAGCTGCCGCGGCTGGCTGGCCCTCGCCGTGACCCGGCTGGACGCGGGGCAGGCGCCGGGCGCCCCGGAGGTGGAGTCGGCCGTGGACCGCGCCCACCACCAGTGGGGCCGTATCGCCGACCCGGCGCGGGCCCGTGAACTCGGGGCGGAACTGGCCCGGTTGAGACAGCGCGTGCCCGGACGCCGGGAGGGCGCGCTGGACCATGTCCGGCGGCAGCTCAGCCAGTTGCAGACGCAGGCCTGAGCGGCGCAGGTCCGGGGAGGATCAGCCCTCCTCGGACAGTGAGGCGAGCGCCCCCGACACCAGGGTCCGTACGCCCGGAGCGACCGTGGACAGGTCGGGGGCGAAGTGCGGACTGTGGTTGCTGGGCACGGCCGCGAGCCGGATCATGAGGTCCTCGGCGCCCGGGGCCGCGTTCCAGACGTCGGCGGGTGTGCTGGTCACGAACCAGTAGGAGTAGGGGATGCGGCCGTCCGCGAGCCGTGGGAAGTCCTCGCTGCCCATGGCCGGACCGGGGTCGAGGATCGTCCCGGCGCCGAAGACCTCCCCGTGCACGGCGGCGATACGGCGGTCGGTGTCGGCGTCGTTGACGGTCATCGGGAAGTCGTTGCCGACGGTGACCGTGGGCTCGGCCGGGCAGCCGGCCGCCGCGCACTCGCCCGCCGCCACGCGCCGCACGGCGGCGATCATCCGTTCCCGCACGTCCAGCGACTGTGTCCGCAGGTTCAGGGCGATCCGGGCCTCGGACGGGATGATGTTGTGCCGGGTGCCCGCCTCGATCCGTCCCACCGTCAGCACGGCGGACTCCCGGGCCGCGATCTCCCTGCTGACGACCGTCTGGAGCCGCGTCACGATGTACGCGGCGGTCACCACCGGGTCGACGGTCGCCTCGGGCCGCGAACCGTGCCCGCCCCGGCCGTGCACGACGATGTCGATGTCGGTCGAGGCGGACATGATCAGGCCCGGGGAGTGCGCGTACAGCCCGGCGGGGCCGGGCGCCACGTGCTGGGCGAGCAGGACGTCGGCCATCGGGAAGCGTTCGTGGAGACCGTCCGCGACCATGCGGGCCGCGCCCTCGCCGGTCTCCTCGGCGGGCTGCCCGACCAGCACCAGCGTGCCGGACCAGGTGTCCCGTCCGGCGGCGAGCGCCTGTGCCGCGCCGGCGAGCCAGGTGACGTGCAGATCGTGGCCGCAGGCGTGCATGACCCCGGCGGTCCCCGAGGCGTACGGCAGCCCGGTCTCCTCGGGGACGGGCAGCGCGTCCATGTCGGCGCGCAGCAGGACGGTCGGCCCGTCCCCGTTGCGCAGGACGCCGACGACGCCCGTACCGCCCACGCCCTCGGTCGTGTCGTACCCGGCCTTGCGCAGCCGCTCCGCGAGGAGGGCGGCCGTACGGTGTTCGCGCAGCGACAGTTCGGGATGCCGGTGCAGATCCCGGTAGAAGTCCTCCAGGGCGGGGACCGGGAGGTCGGCGGTGAGGTCCAGCGCGGTACGAGCGGCGGAAGAGGTCACCGGGTCAGCGTAGGCGCCACGTTTTCGTCGTACGGGGGATTCGCCGCTTTCGTACGGCCGCCCGGGAAGGCGTCACCGGCCCGCGGAGAGTCCCTGGTGACCGGTCGTGTGCGTGACGGTGTGGACCGCGGGGGCCTGGTCGGCCGCTCTCGCGGGGCCGACGTTCGCCGCCGTGACCAGCGCGGCGACCGCGATGACGGCGGCGAGAAGCCCTCTGGAGTAGCGCGCGGAAATACGTCGGAGCACGGTGACCTCGCAACAACAGCGGCGTATTAAGCATGCTTAATCCGGCGCTTAACGTAGAGGCTCCCGGGCGCACATCGCAAGAGGGTCCCGAAGTTGGACAGTAGTCAAAACCCGGACCGGCTCGACTCGGCTGGATGGCATGCTTGACCCATGGCGGAGCGGGACGACCCTGAGATCATCGGGCGCAGGGTGCAACGGCTGCGTACAGAACGCGGTTTGACGCAGAAACAGCTCGCGGAGCCCGTGTACACGCCCGCGTACATCTCCACCCTGGAGGCCGGCCGGGTCCGGGCTTCCGAGCCCGCGCTGCGGCACATAGCCGGCCGTCTCGGCGTCGCGTACGAGGAGCTGGCGACCGGACGGCCCGCCCATCTCGCCACCGACCTGCGGCTGCGGCTGACGGACGCGCAGCGCACGCTCTCCACCGGAGAGGCCGAGGTGGCCGCCGAGGTCTACGCCGTTCTGCTCGCGGAGGCCGAGGCCCACGGGCTGGTCGCCGAACAGGCGGCGGCACTCCTCGGACTCGGCGAATGCGCCCTGGACACAGGGGATCTGGAGACGGCGCAGCGGCGCTTCGAGGAGTCGGAGCAGCGGCTGGGGGACGCGCCGCTGACACAGCGGGTGCCCGCCGTGCGGGGCCGGGCGGTCTCCCACTATCTCGCAGGTGAACTCCGCTACGCCTGCTACCTGTTCGAGTCCACCCTCGACGAGCTCAACCGGACGGGCCTGCACGATCCTGAGGCGCTGCTCCTCCTCTACACGGGGGTCATAGCGCCCTACATGGACATGGGCGCGCACGCCCGGGCCGCCCAGGCCGCCGAGTTCGCGCTCGCCCTCGCGCCGCAGGTGCAGGACCCGGCGCTGGTGGCGCGGATGCACCGGTCGGTGGCGCGGACGATGATCGCCGAGGGGCGGATCGCCGAGGCCGACGCCTCCCTCGCCAAGGCCGCCGAGCTCTACCGCCAGCTCCAGATCCGCACCGAGCTCGCCAACTGCCACTGGATGCGCGGATATCTGTACGCACAGAACGGCGAACTGGAGCGCGCGGAGAGCGAGTTGCGCGAGGCGCAGGCCATGCTCTCCGCGAAGCGGGCCGCGCTCTACACCAGTCAGGTCGCGGTGGAACTGGCCGACGTGCTGCACCGGCGCGGCAGGTCCGACGAGGCGGACGAGCTGCTGCGGCAGGTGCTCGGCGACCTGAACTCCGAGCGGGGCGCCATCCACGCGGCCGCCGCGCACCGCCTGCTCGGGATCATCGCGGAGGACACCCGGGACACCGAGGCGGCCGAGGAGCACTATGTGCGGGCGATGAGCCTGCTGGAGCGGGCGGGCGCGGCCGGTGACCTGGCGGACCTGTGCCGGCTGCTCGGCGACCTGCTGCGGCGCACCGGCCGGGTGGAAGCGGCCCTGGACGCCTACCGCACGGGCCTGGGCCACCGCACCGCCCCGGGCACGACGACCCTCGGCCCCGCCCCGGCCCAGCCGCCCCTCTGAGCATGTACGCGCCGCGCTAGCCGCCCGAGGTTCCCGAGCCCGAAGTCTCCGAGCCGGCCGTTGTGCCCGTGCCCGTGTCCGTGTCCGTGACTGCGTCTGTGCCGGTTGTCGTGCCCGAGTCGGTGGCCGCGTCCGAGCCCGCTGTCGCCGTCCCCCTGTTCGCCGCCGAGGCGGCCGAGGCGTTGGCCGACGGCTGGATCTCGACCACCGCGCCCGGTGCGAGCCGGTCGTACAGCAGCTTGGCATCGGACTTGTCCAGGTTGATCCAGCCGTTGTCGGGGTCGGAGATGCCCTTGTCGCCGATCGCCATGGAGCCGACGTAGTCCGTCGTGCCGTCGGGCCGGGCGAGCCTGATCACCCAGGAGGCCTGGAAGGAGTAGCCGCCGTCGAGGCCGACAGTCTTGCCGGAGACCCTCATGGTGACCTCCTTCCCGGCGACCGTCGTCCGCACCGCCGGTCCGACCCCGGTCAGGTTGTCGCCGTGGAGCGTCAGCCGCCGGCCGGCGACCGAGATCACGCGCTTGCCCAGATCGATCGTGGCGTCCGGCACCGCCACCGGCGGCTTCGGGGCGACGGTGGGGCTCGCGGCCGGCGGAGGCTCGTGCCGCGCCCCGCCGTCCGGGCCCGGCATCGCGACCAGGGCGAGAGCGCCCGCGACGGAGACGCCGGCCGCGGCCACAGCCGTACGGCGGCGGCGTCGGCGGCCCGTCGCCCGGCCGCGGATCTCCGCCCCGGTCAGCGCCGGAGGCCTTTCCGCCTCGGTCGCCAACTCGTGCAGGGCGGTGGTGAGTTCATCGGACACGGTCGTCCTCCCTCTCCCCCTCGCCCGGCGCGCCCGCGAAGCCCGACGGACGCGCGGAGCCGGCCGGATCCGCCGAATCCTCCGAGAGCACCCGCGCCAGCGCCGCCCGGCCCCGCGCGAGCCGGGCCTTGACCGTGCCGACGGGGGCACCGGTTTCGGAGGCTACCTGCTCGACACTCAAGTCGCACAGATGGTGCAGAACGATCGCCATCCGCTGTGCCTCGGGGAGCGTGCGCAACGCGGCGACGAGCGCGGTGCGTTCGGGACCCGGGCCCGGGGTGTGATCGGCCGGCGGGGTGCGCCGCACCAGTTCCAGCCATCGGCGGGCCCGGCGCCAGCGGCTCACCGCGAGCCGTGTCGCCACGGTCCGTATCCACGCCTCGGGAGCACCGTCGGCGAGGAACTCGCGCCGCCGGTCCCAGGCGCGGACGAACGCCTCCTGGACGACGTCCTGCGCCTCGCCGTGATCCCCCGTGAACGCGTAGAGCTGGCCGGTCAGCCGGGGGAACGCGGTCGCGTAGAACGCGTCGAACTCTTCCTCGGTCATGCCCCCCGCCCGAATGTCCGCGAATTCTCCGGCCGTGTGCAACCGGGCCGTCCCCACCGCGCGTACAGGTCCCGTACGTCGCACATCGAAACACACCACGGGGGGATCACCATGACCACGGGACTGCGGGGCCGCAGGGGCCGGTTGGCCCGTGCCTGGAGCGCGGCGGCGGTGTGCGCGCTCGCGCTCGCCGGATGCTCGGTGCAAGCGGCCGCCGACGGCGGGGGCGGGCCGGCCGCCACCGCCGGGCCGACGGGCACGGCACGGCCGAAACCCTCGCCCACACCGCTCGAGTCCCTGCCGGGCGCGCACATCAACATCGCCGACGGGCAGACCGTGGGGGTCGGCATGCCCGTCTCGGTGACCTTCGACCGTCCGATACCGGTGGCCGAACGGGCCGCTGTGGAACGGGAGTTGAAGGTGACCGGCGAGACCGAGGGCTCATGGGGGTGGGTGAAGGACCGTAACCTCGCCGACGGGCGGCGCGTCGACTTCCGGCCCCGCAGGTACTGGAAGCCCGGCACGGCGGTCACCGTCCGGGCCGGGGCCGGAATCACCAGGCATTTCACGGTCGGTCGCTCCTTCGTCGCCACAGTGGATGTCCGTACACACTTCATGACGCTCGAAACCGCCGGATCGTCGCGCCGCGTCCCGATCACCGCGGGCGCGCCGGGCATGGACACGTGGAACGGCACGATGGTCGTCTCCGACAAGGCGTCGAAGGTCTTCATGGACTCGCGGTCGGTCGGCTACGGCGACCAGTACGCGGATTACTACTACTACGCCGTCCATCTCACCGCCTCGGGCACCTACCTCCACCAGAACCCGAAGGCGAACGTCTACGGCGGCCGTCAGAACGTCACGCACGGCTGCGTCGGACTCGCCACCGGCGGCCCCGCGAAGCGGTTCTTCGACGAGGTCGTCCCCGGCGACGTCGTCAAGGTCGTCGGCTCCCGGGACACGGTCGCCGTCGGCAACGGCTACGGCGACTGGAACCTGACCTGGGACCAGTGGCGAGCCACGAGCGCGCTCGTCCGACACGTCCGCTGACACGTCCGCGCGGAAGATCTCCGGCCGGCGCCGTCCGGCCGGCGGGCGCCGGAAGACCGTACGGGGGAGCGGCGCCCCGGCACCGTCCGAACATCGTCCCATCACGAGGAGTTGTCCGTTCATGACAGGTACGAAGAGGTACGTGGCGGTGGCCGTGGCCGCCGCCGCGCTCATCACGGCGTCCACGGCCGCGTACGGCGTCCCGACCGCGAAGCCGGCGCCCGCCGCCGCCCGGCCGGCGCACGGCAGCGTGCTCTCGGCGCACGCTCCCGCCCTCCCGGCGAGGACCGCGCCCACGGCCCGGATCGTCGCGCCGGACGAGCACGTCACGGAGCCCGGCGGCGCCGAGTTCTGGCTGACCCCGGAGGGCAAGCACTGGACGACGCTCGACAACCCCGATCCCCAGTTCACGAACGTGGTCAACGGCAACATCGACCTCCACACGCCCGGTGTCTCCGCGTTCGTCGAGGGCACCGCCCAGGGCCACGTCACGCTCTCCGGCGTGTACTACGGCGGCACGGGCACCGCCTCGCGGGTCACGGTGCGGACCACGGCCGGAACCCTGCACGCCAAGCCCCTGGAGCTCGCGGGCAACCCCGGCTGGGGCGTCTGGTACGTCAGCACCGATCTGCCCGCCGCCGACGAGAACTACGCCGTCCGGCACGTCGTCGTCCGCGACACCACGGGCGGGGTCTACTCCCGGCTGGACCTGAGCTGAGCACTCGGGCGCCACTCGGGCGCGGGAGCCGGTCCATCCCGGCGGGCTCCCGCGCCCCGCTTCTCTCTCCCCGCACCCCCCCCGCACCAGCCCGTTCCGGCCACCGGTCCGACATCCGGGGGCTGCCCGGACGTCCGGCCGCGTACACCGGAATTTAGTTTCAACCACCAACTGTCCAGATCATGAAGATCGCATCCCTGGCCGGTGTCGTCCTCGCGCTCACCGCCGTCTCCGTGACCGCCCCCGCGGCCTCCGCCACGCCCGGCGGCCACACCCCGGCCACCCACCCCTTCGCCCGCACCGCCTCCCAGCGCATCCCCTTCACGTCCGCGACCGTCACCGCCGGTGACGACGGTTCGTACCGCGTCGTGTGGAGGGCTCCCGGAGTGCGCCAGGTGGTCGTCCGTGCCGCCGGGCGGGTCGTCGCCAGGGGCGGTGCCACGGGCGATGTCACGGTGCGCGGACTGCCCGCCGCCGACCGGCAGTGGTTCGACCTGGTCCCGCGGCACGGCGGCTCCCTCCACCTCGCCGACCGCCTGATCAAGCTCGACGGCGCGGTCAACTTCCGGGACGCCGGCGGCTACCGCACCGGCGACGGCCACTGGGTCAAGATGGGCGAGATCTACCGCTCGGACGCCCTGAACAAGCTCAGTGACGCCGACCTCGCGAAGCTGAAGCGGCTCGGCATCCACGCGGTGTACGACCTGCGGATGGAGTCGGAGCGCTCCTCGGCCCCGGACCGGGTGCCCTCCGGCGCCTCCTACACCGTCGCCGACGTGCTCGCCGGGTCCTCGACGCTCACGGCCATGCCGGCCACCGAGGCCGAGGCCGTCAAGATGATGGTCGACGGCGAGAAGTTCATGGTCGGCGGCGACACCGCGCGGGCCGCCTACACGACCGTCTACGCCGGGGCGGCCGACGGCGACGGCGTCCTCTACCACTGCACGGCCGGCAAGGACCGCACCGGCTGGTCCAGCGCGGCACTGCTCACCGCCGTCGGTGTCCCGCGCGCCACGGTGATGAACGACTACCTCGCCAGCAACACCTACCGCGCCGCCGTCAACGCGGCCACGCTCGCGGCCATGCCGCCGGCCCAGGCCGCCGTCTACAAGCCCCTGCTCGACGTCCGTGCCGAGTACCTCGACTCCGGCTTCGACGAGGTCCGCGCCGAGTACGGCGACTTCCGCTCGTACCTGAAGGACGGCCTGCACGTCGACGCCAAGGAACTGCGCGACCTCAAGCGCGAACTCCTGGTGGGCTGACCCGGGCGGCCGGCCGGCCCCGGACGCGCCGTCGCTGGTTGTCCGGTCCGCGACAGGCTCGCCCGGCGGACCGCCCCGCGCTCCGGAAAGATCACGGAGCCGACGCCCCGACGGCTGACCTCCGAGAACGCCCGGCCTGCCGGGCGGGGACCGTGCGAGGGGCACCCCGCCCGCCCCGTTCCGTAGTCCGCAGGGACGCCCAGTCGGAGCGCGATCGAGACCATCAAGCCCTACCGCCCGCCGGAATAGGGCCCATACTGGAATCACGATGAGTAAATCCTCCGCGCCCCGGCGCCACCTGCCCACCAGCCCCTTCGCTGCACCCGTCGTCCCCGTGGCCAAGGTGTTCAGCCTCGGGGACCGCGTCTCCCACGACCAGTACGGCCTGGGCACGATCGTCGGCGTCGAAGAGGGCATCGCGATGCTCGTCGACTTCGGCGCCCGCCAGGTCCGCGTCCTGAGCCCCTACACCCGAATGGACCGGCTCTGAACCGCACCCACTGACACCTCCGGCCCGCGGCAGCCCCCTCAAAGGTTGCCCGGGCCGTGGTGCGTCCGGGCGGCGGCCGCTCCTCAGCCCTGTGTCGGGGCGGGCGACTTCCCCGCCAGGACGTCCTTCAGCCGGTTCGTGCCCGCCTGGACCGCCTGCTCCGTCGACTGGTGCTCGGTGCCCGAGAGGCCACCATTGGTGAGGGACAGGGCGCTGTCGCCGACCCGCACCGCCGCGAAGTCGAGGGTCAGCGTCTCGGGGTCGCCCTCCAGCTCACCGCTCATCGTCACCTGCAGGCCCTGGCGTGCGTCGCCCACATCGGGCAGATGTGTCGAGACGACCTGGACGGTCTGCCTGTCGCCCTTGCCGTTGACGGCCGTGAACTCGTCGCAGACGTCCGGCAGCGTCTTGAGCCAGTCGAAACCGGTGTCCAGGGCGCTCTTCCCGTACGAGGCGACCTCGTAGCGCATCTGGGCGTCGTTGTCGCTGTCGTCGAAGCCGGTGACGGCACCGGCTCCCCGCGGCTTGCCGAGCAGGTCCTCGGAGTACAGGCCGTCCAGCAGTTTCTGGCACTGCTGGGCGTTCCCCTTGTCGGTGACGAAGGCCGAGGCGTCGACCTTGCTCCTGAGCAGCGCGTCGTGCCAGGCCGCCACACCCTTCGACTCGTCCCACTGCGACCCCAGGTCGGAGTTGGTGATCAGCGCCGATTGCGCCTCGGCCTCGGTGAGTGCCCGGACGGACGGGGAGGGCGAGGCCTTCGCGGCACCGGTCCCCTCGGCCACGGGAGAGGCCGGGACCGTGGACGCCGGGGACGCGGGGGAGTCCGTGCGGCCGGAGCCGCCGCCGTCACCTCCGCCGTTCGAGCAGGCGGCCGTCGAGAGCAGCATCCCCGCGGTCAGGGCGGACGCGAGGAGACAGGACGGACGGATCATGCGAGGGCCTCCCGAGGACGGTCCCGAGGACGGGCTGTGTCCCTCCACGCCACCACCGGCCACCGCCCCCCACCAGCGCACCGGGCCGTCCGGGTGAGTGGGGCGCGCGGATGTCACCGGGCCGGTGCCGGGTGCCCCCCGCCGGTACCGGCGACGATCTGCCAGAGTGGAAGGTGATGCATGCGCCCCAGGGAAGCACCATGAGCCCCACCCACCGGTTCGAAGACGACGACTACCCCGCCTACACGATGGGCCGCGCGGCCGAGCTGATCGGCGCCACCCCGGCGTTCCTGCGGGCCGTCGGGGAGGCCGGGCTGATCACCCCCCTCCGCTCCGAGGGCGGCCACCGCCGCTACTCCCGCAACCAGCTCAGGATCGCCGCCCGCGCCCGGGACCTCGTCGACCAGGGCACGCCCGTCGAGGCGGCCTGCAGAATCGTCACGCTGGAGGACAGCCTCGACGAGGCTCTGCGGATCAACGCGGAGCTGCGCGGCTCGACACAGGACGCCTGAAACGGTCTCTGGGGCGTGTCCGCAGGGGCCCTGTGCGGGTGTTTCCGGGCGGTCCTGGGCGGGTGCTTCCCGGCGGGGTCCGAATATCTGCTCCGGCCGATACAGGATTTGGTGCACGGGTCCGCGAGGTTTTGATATTCCCCGTGGCGGGGTGAGATAGTGCGCCCGCTTCGCGACGGTCGGCGTGCTACTGTCGATTTCAGTTGCAGTTGTGGTTCCCAAAGATTTTCCGGTGCATTCCGGTTGGGGCTTCATTGCGGCAGCGCGGGTTCACGAGGTGTGGATCTGCGAGCTTAGCCCCGAAGGAGATTTGACATGGCTACTGGCACCGTGAAGTGGTTCAACGCGGAAAAGGGCTTCGGCTTCATCGAGCAGGACGGCGGCGGCGCTGACGTCTTCGCTCACTACTCGAACATCGCCACCTCTGGCTTCCGTGAGCTCCAGGAAGGCCAGAAGGTGACCTTCGACGTCACGCAGGGCCAGAAGGGCCCGCAGGCGGAGAACATCGTCCCCGCCTAGTCCGGGACACTGGACGGCCGGCGCTCGCACCACACGGTGCGGACGCCGGCCGTCTGCTTTTTCGCGGTCATTGAAATTGCGATGAATTTTCGGTTCGCGTTCCCGTTTTCGGCGGCGTCAAACCCAGAATCTCGGCGAGCCGCTACCGCACCGCCAGCACCGCCCGTACGGTCTTGCCGCCGAAGCCCGTGCTGACGATCTCCAGGCTGTGGGCGAGCTCCTGGACCATGGCCAGGCCCCGGCCGCTCTCCGATTCCGTGTCCAGCGCGCCGATCCGCGGCCGTCCGGGACTGTCGTCGTGGACCTCGACGGTCACCCGCCCGTGCCCCAGTTGCAGGCGCAGCCGGCAACCGCTGCGGCCGTGGCGCACGGCGTTGGCGACGAGCTCGGAGGCGATCAGTGTGGCGTCGTCCACCTGGTCCGCGGTCGGCGCGGCGAGCCGTGACCGTGGCCGGGTCAGAAACGCCGTCGTCAGTTTGCGGGCCCTGCCCGCCGAGACGGCCGTACGCGGCAGTGTGTACTCCACGCGGGCGGTCGGTCGGACGGTGCGCTGGTGCGCACGCATGACTGACACCTCTCTTCCCCCTCCCAGGACGGCAAGCACCCGGCCGACGGCTCCGTCCCCGTCGACCGGGACCCCGCGCTGAACGGTGCGCGGCCGGTCCTGCTCTCGGGTGATGCCCCACCCGGGTGATCCGCAACCAACGACCCGCGTCACAAAGCCGCCAAGGAACGTCAGAAGGCCGCCCGGTTGCCGCTTGAACTGCCCATTCAGCGCCAACGGCCCCTTCAGCGACCGGAGTCCAGGAGATGGAAGTCGTCGTAGTCGAAGCCGGGCGCCACCACGCAGCTCACCAGAACCTCTTCGTCGCCGGCCGGCCGGGCCGACTGCCAGACACCGCCCGGGACGAGGATCTGGGGGCGCTCCCCGGCCTCGACGCGGGGGCCGAGGCGGACGACCTGCGGGGTGGACTGGGGGCTGGTCCCGTCGCCGCCGAGCAGGATGTCGAGGGGTCCGCCGCGGTGCCACAGCCAGAGTTCGTCCGAGCGGACGGTGTGCCAGGCGGAGGTGTCGCCGGGCGTGAGGAGGAAGTAGATGGCGGAGGCGGCGGCGCGGGGTCCGGGGTAGCCGTCGGGCAGGAAGGCCTGGGGCGCCGTCCAGGTCTCGACGAACCAGCCGCCCTCCGGGTGGGGGCTCATGCCCAGTGCGGCGGCCAGTGCCGGGATCCCGGTCTCAGGAGAGGTCATCCCCTGCCTCTATCACGTGGTCGAAAGGCGGTTCAACCAACTGCCGGTGGACACGCGGGAATGTCTGACAGGGTGTGGTTCATGGCGACCCTTCACAGAAAGCTGCTAGGTCTGCTTCCCCGGATAGGGGTGCAGGTGCTGGACCTCGGATCGGGAGCCGCGGTGGTCTACCGGCGCGGGGTGCGCAGACGCGTCGAACTGGGCAAGGGCGCCGATCTGGTGCTGCGGGGGCGTGCGGCGGCCTGGAAGCAGGTGCCGCTCGGGGGCACCGGTGCCCGTCTCCTGCTCGACGAGAAGGAGACGGCGGCCGACGAACGCAAGTTCCAGCTCTCGGCCGCGTCCTACCTCTGCGGGCAGCACGTCACCGCCCTGCTGGAGCGGTACGAGGTGAACTGCGTCTTCGACGTCGGCGCCAACTCCGGTCAGTACGGGCGCCAGTTGCGCCGCCTCGGCTACACCGGCCGGATCGTGTCCTTCGAGCCGACCGCGGAGGCCTTCGGAAAGCTCCGGCAGGCCGCCGAGGGGGACCCCGACTGGCAGGTGCACCGGATCGGTCTCGGCCGCGAGGACACCACTCAGTCCATCCATGTGGGCTGGAACACCATGAACTCCCTTCTGCCGCCCAGTGATTACGGCAAGGACCGCTACAAGCGCTTCGCCAAGACCCGTACGGAGGAGATCGAGGTCCGCCGTCTCGACGGGATGATGGACACGGCCCTCGCCGGGATCGACGACCCCCGCCCCTATCTCAAGATGGACACCCAGGGCTACGACCTGGAGGTGTTCGCGGGCGCCGGGGAACGCGCGGCGGAGTTCGTCGGCATGCAGTCGGAGGTCGCGACGCTGCGGCTGTACGAAGGCAGCCCCCGCATGGGTGAGGCCATCGCCGTGTACGAGGAGCGCGGCTTCGAGATCACCGGCATGTACCCGGTGTCGCGGGAGGAGGCGACCGGCCGGGTGGTGGAGTTCGACTGCGTGATGGTCCGCGCGACGGCGGTCCCGGCGCGGACGTAGGCGAGGGTACAGGCGAGGGTCTACGCCGGATAGGCGTGTGTCTGGGCCGCCTTCACCGTGGCCCAGACGGGCGAGCCGGGATGCAGGCCGAGTTCCGCCGCGGCGACCGTCGTCAGGTCGGCGGCGAGGGGGAGTCCGCCGGTGAGGTCCACGCGGATCTGGTCGCCGTGCGTCTCCAGCCCCGCGACACGGCACCGCCACAGGTTGCGTGCGCTGGAGCCGGTGGGGCGGTCGCGGTGGAGGGTCACGGCGCCCGGCGGGAACGCCACGAAGACGGGCCCGTCGAGCCGCTCGGTCGTGGTGATCGCCGGGCCCGCCTCCAGCCGTACGGTGTGACCCTCGGCCTCGCCCCGGTAGAGGTTGAGCCCGACCAACTGGGCGATGTAGTCGGTGCGCGGCCTGCGGGCGATGTCCGAGGGGCCACCCTCCTGGACCACCCGGCCGTCCTCGACGACCACGAGCCGGTCGGCCAGCACCATCGCGTCGAGCGGATCGTGCGTCACGAGGACGGCGACGGCCTCGAAGTCGGCCAGATGGTGCCGGAGTTGGGCCCGCACGTCCAGCCGCGTACGGGCGTCGAGCGCGGCGAGCGGTTCGTCGAGCAGCAGCAGCCGGGGGCGGGTGGCGAGGGCGCGGGCGACGGCGACCCGTTGCGCCTGTCCGCCGGAGAGCCGGCGCGGCTTGGTCCCGGCGAACGCGGCGAGGCCCATGCGCTCCAGCCACGTGGCGGCCTGGGCGCGGGCCTCCGCCTTGGGCACGCCCTGACAGCGCGGCCCGAAGGCGACGTTGTCGAGCGCGGACAGATGCGGGAAGAGCAGGTAGTCCTGGAAGACGACGCCGACGGGGCGGGACTCCGGCGGCGTACGGTCCAGACGCGCGCCGTCCAGCAGCAGCCGGCCGCCCTCGGACAGCGGGGTGAGCCCGGCCAGCGCGCGCAGCGCGGTCGTCTTGCCCGCGCCGTTCGGGCCGAGCAGCGCGACGACGTCACCGGGGGCGGCGGACAGTTCGACGTCGAGGTGGAACGAGCCGCGCCGGACGACGAGACGGGCGTCGAGGCCCGTGCCGGACGGCGCGTCCTTCGCCGCCGGGTTCACCTCGGTCATGACGCGATCACCTCACCCATCGGGCTCGTACTCGACTGCGTCATGACGCCGCCGTCATCCAGCGGTCCCGCAGTCCGGCGAGTACCGCGATCGACACCAGGAGTAGGACGAGACTCAGGGCGATCGCCGCGTCGGGGTCGCTCTGGAGGGCCAGATAGACGGCCAGCGGCATGGTCTGGGTACGGCCGGGGAAGTTGCCCGCGAAGGTGATCGTCGCGCCGAACTCGCCGAGGGCGCGGGCCCAGGCCAGTACGGAACCGGCGGCGATGCCCGGCGCGATGAGGGGCAGGGTGACCCGGCGGAACGCGGTGAAGCGGGAGGCGCCGAGGGTCATGGCGGCCTCCTCGTACCGCGGGTCGGCGGCCCGCAGGGTGCCTTCCACGCTGATCACCAGGAAGGGCATCGCCACGAACGCCTCGGCCACGACCACCCCGGCCGTCGTGAAGGGCAGCGTGATCCCGAACCACGAGTCGAGCAGCTTCCCGACGATGCCGTTGCGGCCGAGGGCCAGCAGCAGCGCGACACCGCCGACCACCGGAGGCAGGACGAGAGGCAGGGTGACCAGGGCCCGGACGAGCCCGCGGCCCGGGAACTCCGTACGGGCCAGCAGCCAGGCGAGCGGCACCCCGAGCACCAGGCTCACCGCGGTGGCCGCCGTGGCCGAGAACAGGGAGAGCTGGAGGGCCTGCCACACCTCGGGCTTGGCCAGTTGTTCCGGCAGGCTGCGCCAGGGCGCCCGTACGAGCAGCGCGAGCAGCGGGAGGAGCAGGAACACGAGCCCCACGAGGGCGGGGAGCAGCAGGGGAAGCGGCGGTCCGCCCCGCACCCGGCCCGGCGTCCGCCCGCGCCCGCGCCGCGGTCCACCGGCGAGGGTGTCGGCGGCCGGGGTGCCGGACGTGTCGGGCGAGGTCACGGGATCACTCATGGTTTCAGGAGACGGCGTTCAGGGTGTTCGCTTCAAGGGGCGCGCCGCACGGGAGAGTCCACCGTGCGGCACGCGCCGGGCCGTCGTCCGACGGGGCGGCGTGTGCCGGACCACGGCAGGACGGATGCGGCGCGTGCCGGGCCGTCGTCCGACGGATGCGGCGTGTGTCGGACCACGGCAGGACGAGGACGGCAGGGGTCAGGACGTGGGCTTCAGGAAACCGGCCTCCGTCAGCACCCGCTGGCCCTCCGGGGACCGCACCAGCTCGATGAACGCCTTGGCCGCGTCGGTGTTGGGCGCGTCCTTGAGGAGGGCGATCGGGTAGTCGTTGACGGCGTCGGCGGACTCGGGGAACTCCACGCCCTCCACCTTGTCACCCGCGGCCTTCACGTCGGTCTTGTACACGACCGCCGCGTCGGCCTCCTTCAGCTCCACCTTGGTCAGGGCGCTCTTGACGTCCTGCTCGTAGGAGACGGGGGTGAGCTTCAGCTTGCTCGCGTCCAGCGCTTTCTGGGCGGCGGCGCCGCAGGGCACGGTCTTGTCGCACAGGACGACCTTGAGGCCGGACTTGGTGAGGTCCTTCAGGGAGGAGATCTTGTCCGGGTTGCCGGGCAGGGTGGCGATCTCGAGCTGGTTGCGCACGAAGGTCTCGGGGGTGGTCGCCGCGTCGCCCTTGTCGGTCACGATGGCCATCGTCTTGGGGCTGGCCGCGGCGAAGACGTCCGCGGGCGCACCGCCCGTGATGCTGGCGGCGAGGCTGTCGCTGCCGCCGAAGCTGAAGGTGACCTCGGTGCCCGGGTGGGCCTTCTCGAACTGCTGCCCGAGGGCCGTGAAGCTCTCCTTGAGGGAGGCGGCGGCGAACACGGTCACCGTGCCGGAGACCTTCGGCGAGGAGGACGCCGTCGATCCCTTCGCCTTCTCCGTCGAGTCGGACGAGTCGGAGGAGGAGCAGGCGCTCAGGGCCAGCAGCGCGGCGGCACCGATGCCGGCCACCTGAAGGGTCCGGGTGGTGCGGCGGGTCCGGCGCGCGGATCGGGTCGTCACGGATCTACTCCCTCGAAGACTCTGAGGCTCGCTGGAGCCTCCGTCGTGATCCTCAGTCCTGAGCTCACGTTCTGCCATGGCCTGATCATACTTCCGCATATGCGAGCTGTAAGTCTCCTGTCGCATCGCATGAGCTGTGCCCACGGGCTTCGGATGTACGCATGTGCGTTTGGCTCGGGTCGCCCGCGGGGTACCGTCCACCGGGAGGTGCCGTCCAGTGAGCCAGTCCCTGACACAGCCGACGCCGCCGGCTCCCCCGCTCGCGGAAATCGCTCTGAGCGGCGACCTCGCCCGGCCCGTCCTGCTGACCGTGCCCGACCTGCTGGCCTGGCCCCAGCACCATGTGCGGGTCGCTTTCGAGTGCGCCACCAGCGGTGTGCGCCACCACGGCTTCGAGGGCCCGCTGCTGCACGACGTGCTGCGGGACGCCGGCCCCCGCTTCGATCCGTCCCGTCGCAAGGACCGGCTGCGCTTCCTCATCGCGGTGGCGGGCGCGGACGGCCACCACGCCCTGCTCACCTGGGCCGAGATCGACCCCGACTTCGCGGACACTCCGGTGCTGCTCGCGGTCGGCATCGACGGCACGCCGCTGGACCGGGCCGGCCCGCAACTGGTCCTGCCGCAGGACCGGTGCGGGGCCCGGCACATCAGCGGCATCAACGGCATCCGGGTGGACGGCCGTTATCCGTCCTGGACCGCCGGGATCCCCGGCTGAACGTGCGCGCCCGGCGGCCGGTCAGGCGCGGTCGATGTGCACGTTGGTCGACTTGACCCTGGCCGTGGCCTCCACACCGACCTCCAGGCCCAGTTCCTCGACGGCCTCCCGGGTCAGCAGGGAGACCAGCCGGTGGGGTCCCGCCTGGATCTCCACCTGGGCCGCGACATCGCCGAGCTTGACGGCCGTGACGATGCCGGGGAAGGCGTTGCGGACGGACGTGTAGGACGTGACGCCCTCCTCGCCATTGGTTCCGGCCAGTTCCACCGAGAACGCGGCGAGGTCGCGGCCCTCGATGAGGCGCCGTCCGCTGTCGTCCCGATGGGTGGCCACCCGCCCGGCGTCCGCCCAGCGACGGGCGGTGTCGGGGCTCACGCCGAGGAGCCGGGCGGCCTGACCGATGGTGTAGGACTGCATACGCGCGACGATAGGCAGCCGGTCCTCGCACCTGCAAGCCGGACCCCCGGAGGGCGCCGGCCGTCCCGGGACAGGGCGAAGGGCCCCGCCCCGGACCGTCGCCGCCGTCAGTCGAGCGTCGGCTGTCCCGTGTGCTCGACCAGGATGTGCCTCGCCCAGAACTTCCCGAAGGCTTTCTTGAGTATCGGCTCGGCCGTCGCCCGGTCGTCGACGCCGAAGACCACATGGCCACTGCCGTCGAGGCCCACCGTGTACAGCGCGAACCGGCCGTCCCAGCGGTCCATGTCGTCGCCGACCCGGTCGACCATGGTGTTGAGCTGCCGCCGGGTGACGTCCGAGTCGTGGATCCGCACCTTCACCCCCTTCTCCGCGTGACCGCAGATGTCTGCGTCGAACGCCTTGGACGGGATGCGGTACACGGTCACGGTGTTCCTGTGCTCGTCGACCGACACGCTGGTGAAGACGCTCCTGTAGCGGGACGCGCCCTGCTTGTCGATGTAGATCGTCACCCTGAGCAGGGAGGATTCCCTGCCGGGCAGACTGTGCGTCGGCCGGGTGCCGACGCACACGGTCGTGCGCTCCGCAACGGGCGCTTCCTTGCCTCCCGTGCCGCCGCTCGACCCCTGAACCGCCACGAGCGCCACGGCACTTGCCGCCACGACGCCGCCGGTCGCCCTGATCCTGCTCCGCTTGTTCATGTGATCCTCCCCGTCCGCGATCCGGTGGTACGGGGACGCAATGGACGCCGCACACGTTCAGCGGGAACCGCACGGCCGATCCGCCCCTCCTACCAGTCGTACGCTCCCGGACGGCTCGGAGAGGAGCCTTCGTTGGCCCGTCAGCTGTCCCGCCGCAGATTCATCGTCCACACGCTGGCGGCGTCCACCCTGACCGTCGCCGCGCCGCTCGGCTGCGACACCTCCCCGGCGGAGAGCGCCGAGCCCACCGCGGGGCCGTCAGATGTCCTGGCGACCGGCACCGACGACGAGATGCTGGTCCTGGAGGTCACCGCGGCCAACAAGGTCGTCGTCCGGCTGCCGCGGGTCGAGGTCGGCCAGGGCATCACCACCGCGGTCGCCATGATGATCGCCGAGGAGCTGGACGCCCGGCTCGCCGACGTCGAGATCCCGCTCGCCGAGGCCCGGAGCAGCGGCAACCAGTTCACCGGCGGCTCGAACTCCGTCGGTTCGCTGTACGGGCCCGCCCGCGCGCTGGCCGCCACCGCGCGCGCCAAACTGGTGACCGCCGCGTCCCGGCGCTGGCACGTGCCCCCGAAGGCGCTGCGCACGCGGGACACCATGGTCGTGGCGCCCGACGGCCGCACGGCCACCTTCGGATCGCTGACCGCGGCCGCCGCCCTGATCCACCGGCCCGCCGTGTCCACCGACCCCAAGCCGGCCTCCCGGCACCGGGTGATCGGGCGGCCGACGTCCCGGATCGACGCGCGGGACATCGTGACCGGCCGGGCGAAGTACACCGGCGACCTGACGGTGGCCGGGGCGAAACCGACCGTGGTGGCCCGGCCGCCGACGCTCGGCGGGAAGGTCCGCTCGCTCGACGACCGGGCGGCCCGCGCGCTGCCCGGCGTCCACGCGGTCGTCAGGATCGAGGGCGGGGTCGCCGTCGTGGCGGACACCTTCCACCACGCCTTCAAGGCCCGGGACGCCCTGCGGATCACCTGGTCGCCGGGCCCGCTCGCGGCACTGTCCGACGCGGACGTACGGGCTCGGCTGCGGGCCGCCGTCCCGCCGCTCGGCACCCCGCTGCTCGGCACCCGGCAGGTGGGCGGCGAGTTCGAGTTCGCCTTCGTCGGGCACGCCCCGATGGAGGTGCTGACCGCGGTCGCGGACGTACGGGAGCACAGTGCCGAGATCTGGTTCTCCTCCCAGACGCCGATGGACGCGCGCGACACGATCGCCTCGGTGACCGGGCTGCCCGCCTCGAAGGTCCGGGTCCATGTCCTGCGCGGCGGCGGCTCGTTCGGGCGGCGGCTCACCTACGACGCGGCGGTCGAGGCGGCCCTCGTCTCCAAGGCCGCCCGCCGTCCGGTGAAGCTGATGTGGAGCCGGGCCGACGACATGCGGCACGGCCGGATGCGCCCGGCCAGCCACCACCGCATCCGGGCCAGCCACGCGGGCGGCCGGGTGGTGGCGTTCACCCACATGACGGCGTCGGTGAGCGAGTCGTACGAGAAGCCGGGCGTCACCACGCAGGGCGGTGTCACCACCATGGGCGCCCGGGCCGGTGGTCCGCTGCCCAGCGACAGCGGGCTCTACAACTTCGGCCGTGTCTCCGGGGACTCGGGATCGACGGGGCTGGCCATGCCGCTGGGCGCCTGGCGTTCCGTGGACTCCGGGACCGTGCGCACCGCGGAGGAGATCGTCGTCGACGACATCGCGCGGAGCCTCGGACAGGACCCGGTCGCCTTCCGGCGTACGACGCTGCGCGGCAAGGCGGTCAGGGCCGTGCTCGACCGGGCGGCGGAGGCCGGACACTGGGGCCGGAGCATGCCGGCCGGACAGGCTCAGGGCATGGCCGTGCACGAGGAGTACGGCTCCTGCGTGGCCTGTCTCGTCGAGATCGACGCCCGCGACCCGAAGAACCCGCGGGTCACCAAGGTCGTGATGGCCGCCGACGTCGGAACGGCCGTCAACCCGCGCGGACTCGAGGCTCAGCTCATGGGCACCGCGGTCGACGGCATCTCCACCGTGCTCACGGCCGGCCTGCACCTTGACGCGGGCGCCGTCCGCGAGGGCAGTTTCGCCGACTTCCGCTGGGCCCGTCAGCGGAACGCCCCGCTGCGTTTCGAGGCGCACATCATGCCCTCCGGAGGGGAGCCCGGAGGGGCCGGCGAACTCGGTGTCCCCGCGGCGGCCGGAGCGGTGGCCAACGCCTACGCCCGTGCGACGGGGACACGTCCCCGCCGTTTCCCGATCGATTTCTGAGACCTCGTTCCGAGGCTTCTTCCCGATCTGCTTCCGAGACCCGTTAAGAGGTGCGAGTACCGATGCCGCTCCGGAGAGAGTGCTGATGCCGTCCTACTCCTTCGTCGTCAACGGGAGACAGGTCACCGTCGAGGCACCGGCGGACATGCCGCTGCTGTGGGTGCTGCGCGACCTGCTGGATGTGACCGGGCCCAAGTACGGCTGCGGTGTCGGGGTCTGCCGGGCCTGCACCAGTCATCTCGACGGTGCGGAGATCCAGCCCTGTGTCGTCCCGGTCGCGGACTGCGTGGACCGCGAGGTCACCACCATCGAGGGTCTCGCCGACGGCGACCGTCTGCACCCCGTGCAGCAGGCCTGGCTCGACTGCGACGTCTCCCAGTGCGGTTTCTGCCAGCCCGGCCAGATCATGGCCGCCGCGGCCCTGCTCGAGAAGACGGCGCACCCCACGGACGCCGAGATCGACCGTATCGAGAACGTGTGCCGCTGCGGCACCTACTCCCGCATCCGTGAGGCGATCAAGAAGGCTTCTGCGCACGAGGCTTCTGTGCAGGGCGGCCGAGGTCCTTCCGCGCGGGCCGGGGAACGCTAGGGCCGGGGAACACGTCCGGTCCGTGCCGGGAGTCAGCGGCCGCGGCCCCCGGTGGCCGCGTAGGCGCGGAGGAAGAGCGCCTCGACATGGGCCATGTGTTCGATCTCGGCCGGGTCGACGCTCTCGTTGGGCGCGTGGATGAGGCACTTGGGTTCCTCCACGCCCATGAGGATGATCTCGGCGCGGGGGTAGGTCTCGGCGAGGACGTTGCACAGCGGGATGGAGCCGCCCTGGCCGAGGAAGGCCATGGGCCTGCCGTAGACCTCGTTCATGGCGCGGCCGAGCGCCGTGTAGGCGGGGCCGTCGGTGGCCGCCCGGAAGGGGGCGCCGGCGCTCTCGTCCGCGACGCCGACCCGGACTCCCCAGGGCGCGGCCTCGGTGAGATGCCGGGTGAGGGCCGCGCGGGCGGCCGCGGGGTCCGTGCCGGGCGGGATCCGCAGGCTCACCCGCGCCCGTGCGGTGGCCGGCACGGCGGCGGCGGAGCCGACGACCGGGGGGCAGTCGACGCCGAGGACGGTGACGGCGGGGCGGGCCCACAGCCGGTCGGCGACCGTGCCGGTCCCGGTGAGCCGGACGCCGTCCAGGACGCCGGCGTCGGCGCGGAACTGTTCCTCGTCGTAGCCGACGCCCTCCCAGACGCCCTCGCAGCCGAGTCCGTCGACACGGGTGGCGCCGGTGGCCGGGTCGCGCAGGGTGGAGAGCATCTGGATCAGCGCGGCGAGCGCGTCCGGGGCGGGGCCGCCGAACATGCCCGAGTGGATCTCTCCGGCCAGTGTGTCCACCGTGACGACGATGTTGGCGAGGCCGCGCAGGGTGACGGTGGCGGTGCCCGTGCCGACCTCCGCGTTGCCGGTGTCGCACACGAGCAGCGCGTCGGCGAGGAACTGCTCCGGGTGCTCGGCCACGTAACGCTCCAGGCCGCCCGTGCCCTGCTCCTCCGAGCCCTCGGCGACGAACTTCAGGCCGACCGGGATGTCGTCGCCGAGCGCGCGCAGGGCGGTCAGGTGCATCACGATGTTGCCCTTGCAGTCCGCGGTGCCGCGCCCGTACCAGCGGCCGTCGCGTTCGGTGAGCGCGAAGGGCGGGGTGGTCCAGGCGTCGTCGTCCAGCGGCGGCTGCACGTCGTAGTGGCAGTACAGCAGGACGGTGGGGGCGCCGGGCGGCGGCGGGCGGTGGCCGATGACCGCGTGGCTCCCGTCGGGCGTCTCGGCGAGGTGGACGTCGTGGAGTCCCGCCTCGGTGAACGCGTCGGCCACCCACTGCGCGGCCCGGCGGCACTCCTCGGGAGGGTACTGGCGCGGATCGGCGACGGAGGGGACGGCGACCAGCTCGGCCAGATCGGTCCTGGCCCGGCCCATCAACCCGGCGATCCTCCCGGCGAGTTCGGACACGGTCACCGCCTCACCGTGTCGTCGGTCTTCAGGTCGTCGAGCTTGTCATTGATCTTGTCCAGCTTCTCCGGGCAGTAGATCTCGATGATCGTGGCCTCCGCCCGGAGCGATCTGCCGTCGCCGATGACGGGCCGCTGGCCGACGAACGCGGCGCCGTTGGACACATTGATCTTCCACAGCGCCGACTTGAGGGCGCTGGCCGGATCGTCGCAGACCAGGCCGCCGTCGGTGCCCAGGAGGCTCGCGATCAACTCGGTGTCCGGGCGCGGCAGTCCGGCTTCCACCGCGGCGTCGGCGAGCTGGTTGGCCTTGCTCACGGCCTTGTTGTTCGTCGTGATGGCCGAGTAGCGCACGAGGCCGGCCACGACCAGACCGAGCAGCACGACGATCGCGCCGTAGTAGAGCCACTTGTGCTCGGATGCGAACCGGGTGGGACTCATGCCCCCGCCTCCTCCTCGCGTGCGGCCTCCGTCTGCCAGCCCGGCTTGCGGAACCTCAGGAACGCCCAGGGGATCAGCAGACCGAGGATGCCGAGGCCGGAGCCGATGATGACGACGTACAGCAGGACGCTGTTGCCGCCGAACTGCGAGGGCGGCACGAAGCCGATGACCATGGCCGAGGCCGAGGCCAGGAAGCCGACGACGCACACCAGGTTGAGGGCCGGGACACGGTAGCCGCGCGGGTGGTCGGCCTGGTTCTTCCGCAGCCGGATCGCCGCGACGAACATCAGCAGATAGACGATGAGGTACACCTGCGTGGTGATCGTCGAGAAGATCCAGTACACGTTGGAGACGTTCGGGATGAACGCGTAGCCCAGCGCGATCACCGTGGTCACGACGCCCTGGGTCACCAGGATGTTCTGCTGGACGCCGAACCGGTTCAACTGCTGGAGGTACGGCGGCAGATAGCCCTCGCTGCGGGAGATCTCCAGCAGGCCCTTGGAGGGGCCGGCGAGCCAGGTCAGCATGCCGGCCAGCGACGCGGAGATCAGCATCACCGCCGCGATCGGTGTCATCCAGCCGATGTCGAAGTACGAGAAGAACGCGTCGAACGCCTGCATGACACCGGCGGTGAGGCTGGTCTGGTCGGCGGGCACCACCCAGCTGATCGCCAGCGCGGGCAGGATGAAGATCAGCAGCACCAGGCCCATCGCCAGGAACATCGACTTCGGGTATTCCTTCGCCGGGTCCTTCAGCGACGACACGTGGACGGCGTTCATCTCCATGCCGGAGTACGAGAGGAAGTTGTTGACGATCAGGACGAGGCTGGCCAGGCCCGTCCAGGCCGGCAGCAGATGACTGGCCGTCATGGGCGCGGCCGAGGGGTTGCCCTGGGCCAGGAAGACCATGCCGAGCACGACGAGGATCGTGCCGGGCACCAGGGTGCCGATGACCAGGCCCCAACTGGACAGTCCCGCGAGGGCCTTGGTGCCGCGTGAGGAGACCCAGACGCCGGTCCAGTACAGGACCACGATGACGATCGCGGTGTAGAGACCGCTGGAGGCCAGGGCGGGATCGATGATGTACGCGATGGTGCTCGCCACGAAGGCCAGCAGGCTCGGGTAGTAGAAGATCGTCATCGCGAACTGGCACCACACGGCGAGGAATCCGAGCGGCTTGGACAGTCCCTCGCTCACCCAGCGGTAGACGCCGCCGTTCCAGCCCGAGGCCAGCTCCGCCGAGACCAGGGCGGTCGGCAGCAGGAACACGATCGCCGGGAGCAGGTAGAGGAACACACAGGCCAGGCCGTACACCGCCATCGTGGGGGCGGCCCGCAGGCTCGCGACCGAGGCGGTCGTCATGAGGGCCAGCGTCAGCCAGGTGAGCCTCGGCGCCGCCGGGACCGCGGCCCGGGCGGTCCGCGCGCTCTGCCGCGGTGCGTCCGCGGGCATGTTCATCGAGCTCATCGGACGCCTCCCCGTTCCCGAGTCGAAAGCGATGAGGCCAGCCTTCGTGCGAGTGACGGGCACCGCGCGCCGAGTGGCCCGTCCGGGTGGCGCCGAGTGGCCCGTCCGGGTGAGCAACGCCCCTGGCGGGTTGAGGCGGTTCACAGCGCCGCGGCGGTGGTGCGTCGGACGGCCGGCCTCCTCACCCGTTCGGGTCGCTTCGCCGGCCGGGGCGGACGGGGGGTCCGCAGGCTGGACGCGGGTCCGCGCGGGCATCCCGGCGCGTGGCGGGCCGGACGTCGAGGGGAGGCGGCCGATGAGACCGGACACGGAGGCCGCCCCGGACGACGTCGCCGCCTTCCTGGCCCGGCTGACCGGGCTGCTGCTGCGGTCCAGCGGCGAGGGAGCCGCCCTCATCGAGCGCACCGTCCGGCACACCGCCCGCGCGCTGGGCGCCGACGCCTCCGTCCTTCTCGTGCCGGACGGCGCGGCCCTGACCGTCAGCACCCGCGGCGACTCCCGCACGGTGACCCTGCGCGGTTTCCCCGAGGTCTTCCGGCTCGATCGGGTCGTCGCGCTGAAACCGCTCGTCCAGGACGTCGGCGCCGGACGGATCGGCGTGGCCGAGGCGGACCGGAGGCTGGCCGCGATCGAGTCGTCCCGGCCGCCCTACCCGTGGTGGCTCAAGCTGCTCGGCATCGTCCTGTTCACGCTGGGCTTCGCGCCGTTGATGCAGTCCACGTGGTACGAGGTGGGCGCCACCGCGGTCCTCGGCACCGTCGCCGCCGCGCCGGCCGTCACCGCGGACCGGATCCCCCGGCTCGCCACGGTGCTCCCGCTGGTCGTCTCGGCCACCGTCTCCGTGATCACCGTCGAGGTGTTCGCCCGCGACGCCTCGCACGGCGGCCCGGTCCTGCTGATGCTGCCCGCGCTCTTCTTCTTCGTCCCCGGCGACTATCTGAGCGCCGCCGCGGCCGAACTCGCCGCCGGCTACACCACCACCGGCGCGATCCGGCTCGTCTACTCCGCGTTCCTCCTCGTACAGCTCTACGTCGGTGTCCTGCTGGGCCTGTTCCTCACCGGCACCTCCACCCGCGCCCTCTTCGACATCGCCGCCGCCTCCGATCTGCCGCGCTGGGCCCTCTTCCTGAGCTGGATCGTCTTCACTGTCGGCACCCTGTTGGCCTTCGCCGTCCCCTTCCGGCTGCTGGGGCTCCTGCTCGTGCTGGTGTACCTCACCGTGGCCGTGCAGTCCCTGGCCACCAAGGCGATCGGCGAGACGGGCGGAACGTTCGCCGCGGCCGCCGTCCTGGCCGCCGTCACGGCCCGGCTGACCCTGCGCCCGCACCAGCCGCCCCGGCTCGTCCTGCTCCTGCCGGGTTTCTTCACCCTCACCGTCGGCTCCCTCGGCATGCGGGGGCTGACCACCCTGGCCGGCGGGTACGTCATCGAGGGCTTCCGCGACCTGCTGAAACTCGTCACGATCGTCACGGCCATCGCCGTCGGCCTGGTCTTCGGGGCGGCCCTCGCGCAGCCGAGGGTCACCAGCCCGTCAGCAGAAGGTGGTTGAGGAGCAGCGCCGTCGCCGCCTGGGCGACGAGCCAGGCACGGGGCCCGGGGAGGAACGCGCCCGCCGGGAGCAGCCACAGCGCGAACGGCAGCCAGATGCGCTCGGTCTCCGCCTTGCTCATGCCGGAGAGATCGGCGACGAGAAGGGCCAGCAGCGCCGCGACGACAAGGACGGCGAGACGTACGGGTTCCCCGGCGGCCGGGTCCGGCAGCGCGGGCACGGGAGACCGGCCCGCCGGTGCCGAGGCCGGCCGGGGCCGTACCGTCGCCGCGATCCGTCCGGCCGCCACCCCGGCCCTGCGCAGTCCCGCCGCGGTCGCCGGTCCCGTGATCAGCACCGTGCAGGCGAGATTCGCCCAGACCCAGTAGCCGTAGGGCCGGATGCCGCCCGCTCCTTCGTAGTAGCGGGTGACCAACAGGCGGTACGCCTCCCACCAGTTGAAGCCGAGCAGGGTGAACACCAGCGGTACGACGGTGAGTCCGGCCAGGACGTACGGCAGCGGACGGAGCCTGGAGCGGCGCCCGAGCAGCAGGACGGCGCCGGCGATCAACGAGATCAGCGTCAGGCCGTACGAGAGATACGCGGTGAGGCCGAACAGGAGACCGGAGGCGAGGCCGGCCGTCCGCGGCCGGTGTCCCGTGACCGCGAGGGCCAGCAGGGCGAGGGCCCAGGCGGCGACGGCCGCGAAGTAGCCGTCCGCGGAGGTGCCCATCCATACGGCCGCGGGGGCGAGGGCGAGGAAGGGCGCGGCACGGCGGGCGAGCGCCTCACCGGCCAGCGCCCGCACGGCGACGAGCACCGCCACCCCGGCCGTCGCGCCGACGGTGACGCACCAGACGCCGGCCCAGGCCCCGCCGCCGAGACCGGCCCGGTCGAGGAGGACGAAGGTGAGGGTGGCGGCCGGCGGATGCCCGGCGACGTGCGCGGGCCAGTGGCCGGGGGAGTGCAGGAGGATGTGGTGGGTGAAGTCCCGCAGGGCGGCCGGGATGTCGTGGAAGCGGTCGACCGGGGAGATGACCTGGAGGTATTCGTACCGCGTGGTGAGGCGCCGGGCCACGCCCCGCTCCCAGCCGTCGATCAGCGCGAGCGAGAACGTCCACGCCGTCGTCGTGCCCCACACGGCCGGCAGCAGCCCCCGCCAGGGCAGCCGGGCGGCGAGGACGGGTCCGTACGCCACGACCGCGACGGCCACGGCGACCGCGGCGGCGGTACCGGGTCCGGCGTGCGGCCCCCAGCGCCCGAGCAGCGGAGCCGCGCTCACGAACAGCGTGCCGTCGCGGTGCTCGATGACGTAACCGACCACGGCCGCCGTCAGCACGAGCAGGGCGGCGGCCAGTGCGGCGGCCAGGTCGCGCCGGGTGTCCCGGGGCCGTTCGTCCAGCAGCGTCCGGGACAGCCCGGGGGACCGTGCCTGGGACCGGGCCCGGGACAGGACCGGCGGCGGGTTCCGGGGAGCGGCGTCCGTGGGAAGGGCTTGGGGAACCGCCCGGTCGGGGGGCGTGGGAGGAGCGTGGGGGACTGCCGAGTCAGGGTGCGTGGGAAGAACGTCAAGAACGTCTTCCTGGTCGGGGGGCGCGGGAACGGCCCCGGGAACGTCATCGGGGCGGGTGCGCGGCAGATCGCGGGGGAGGTCGCGGTTCACTCCTCGCACGCTAGGCCGGGAGGTGCCCGCGACAGCGGCCACTGAGGTGGACGTCAGGGTTTCGTCATGGTTTGAGAACCCGTTCGGGGGGTGCCCGCGGCCTACGGTCGGGGCATGCCACGGTCTCCCTCGTCCCCCGCGTTCTGGCGCAGCCCGCTGCGCGGCCCCTGGTTCACCTCCGTGCTCGGCGTGGTGCTCCTGGCCGGCATCACGGTGCTGTTCGTGACCGGGCTGCTGTCGTACGCGGCGTACAACCCGAACCTCTCCGCCGTGAACGACAAGACCCCCGACAAGGGGATCCTCGGGTTCTACCTCTTCCCCTGGCCGACCGGCCCGGTCTGGCTGTACCGCCTCACCCAGGGCGTCCACGTCACGCTCGGCCTCGCGCTGATCCCCGTCCTCCTGGCCAAGCTGTGGTCGGTCCTGCCGAGACTGTTCGCGCTGCCCCCGGCCCGCTCGCTCGCGCACGCCCTGGAACGGCTCTCGCTGCTGCTCCTGGTCGGGGGCGCGCTCTTCGAGTTCACCACCGGCGTGCTGAACATCCAGCTCGACTACGTCTTCCCCGGCTCCTTCTACACGCTGCACTTCTACGGAGCCTGGGTGTTCATCGCGGCGTTCGTCGCGCACGCGGTCCTGCGCGTGCCGACGGCGTTCCGCAACCTGCGCCGGCTCCGTCGCCCGGGCGAGCGGGAAGCGGCGAGCTCACCGGCCGGAACGGGTGAACCGGCGAGACCCGAGGACGAGTTGGTGTCCCCGGACCCGCTGCCGCCCACCGTCTCGCGGCGCGGGGCCCTCGGGTTCGTCGGAGGCGGATCCCTGCTCCTTGCCGCCACCTCCGCGGGCCACGGCTTCGACGGGCCGCTGCGGGACACGGCGCTGCTGGCCCCGCACGGCGGCGCCGAACCGGGCTCCGGGCCGGGCGGCTTCCAGATCAACAAGACGGCCGCCTCGCGGGGCATCACCACCACGGAGACGAGTGACGAGGCCTGGCGCCTGGTCGTCACGGGGAACGGGCGGACTGTCCGGCTGAGCCGTGACGACCTTCTGCGACTTCCCCTGCACGGCGCCGCGCTGCCCATCGCCTGCGTGGAGGGCTGGTCGACGTCCGACCAGTGGTGGCGGGGAGTGCGGCTGCGCGACCTGGCGGGCCTCGTCGGCTATGAGACGGACGCGGCCCCTGACCTGCTCGTGGAGTCGTTGCAGCGGCACGGGGCGTTCCGGGTGGCCGCCCTGCGGGACAACCAGGTGCGCGATCCGCGTTCCCTGCTCGCGCTGCTCGTCAACGGCGCGGATCTGACCCCCGATCACGGCTACCCGGCACGGGTCATCGTCCCGGCCGCGCCCGGTGTGCTGAACACCAAGTGGGTGGCCCGGATGACGTTCGGAGACCTGTGATGCGACGCCCTGGCCCGGCCGGGCTCGACCCGCGCCGATTCGATCCGCGCCGATTCGATCCGCGCCGACTCCACCCGCGACGACGGCGCGGCGCGGCGCGCCCCGCGACGCGCAGGCGGCCCGGCCGGGAACTGATCGGCAGCCCGTTCCAACTCCTCCTGCTGGCCTTCTCGTTCGCGCTGGCCGCCTACGCGGGGGTGCGGCTGCTCGCGGACGACTGGACCCGGGTGGCGCTCTGGTTCGTGGGAGCGGCCGTGCTGCACGACCTGGTGCTCGTACCGCTGTACGCCGGCGCGGACCGGGCCGGCGCGAAGACGCTGGATGTGAGGGGCCACCGGGACCGGACGATGTACGTCCGTGTTCCGGCGGCTCTCTCCGGTCTCCTGCTGCTGGTGTGGTTCCCGCTGATCAGCGGGCAGGTCGCCGACCGCTACCGGGGGGGGTCCCCCCCGCCCCCCCAACGGGTGCTCAGCCCCGGGGTGGAGATTAACGCGGGGGAGGTGGGCGGGTACGCCGCGCGGGGGCTGGTGGGGTTGCA
>NZ_JBHYXD010000023.1:40126-60682 GCF_042751995.1 Streptomyces sp. NPDC059371
TTTATAGAGACCCCCCCCACATAGATTATACACATCACGAATGTCCGCCGCCCTCGGTAGTGGTTTGTCGCCGCGGCGGCGCCCGCCGCGGCGGCGCGCGGCGCCCCCCGCCCGCCCGGCCCCCCCCCCGCCCTCCCGGCCGACGGGTTCCTCGCCCGCTGGCTGCTGATCACGGCGGTGCTGTTCGCCGGATCCGCGCTGCTGCTCGTGCTGCGTTCCCTCCGGGCCTCGCGCCGCGGTCCGTTGCGCAGGGCCACGAAGGAGCGCCCGCCCGACGCCCACTGAACGTCGGCGCTCCATCCGGCGCGCGCCGCGTGCCGGAGAAGGGCGGGGGTGCCGAGCCGGGCCCACGGGAAGGCGGTCCGGTCTCCGGCCGCGTCCTGGCCCTCGCCCGCCTCGCCCGCCGCTCCAGCCTCGCCCGCGTTCCCGCTCCCGGCCGTACCGGCGTCGGTGGGGTCGGTGGCGTCGGTGGGGTGGAGGTGGTCGGTGTCGCCGGGATGCGCGGCGCGGACGATACGGACGTCGACGCGTTCGTCGATGTCCGCGCCCGTCACGGTCTCGGCGATCAGCAGGCCGCCCGGGGCGAGGAGTTCGGCCGTGCGGCGCAGGAGGGCGGCCGGGTCGCCGCCGATGCCGATGTTGCCGTCGACGAGGAGGGCGGTGCCCCAGCGGCCCTCGCCGGGCAACGGCTCGAAGACCGACCGGTGCAGCGCCTGTCCGCCGAGCCGCACCGTGCTGGCCACGGCCGCCTCGCTCACGTCGATGCCGAGCGAGGGCCTACCGCGTGCCGCGAGTTCCGCGACCAGGCGTCCCGGCCCGCAGCCCACGTCGAGGACGGAACCCTCGCAGCGCGCGAGCACCTGGAGGTCCACCGCGTCGGCCCGGGCGCACCAGCGTTCGACCTCCAGGGGGAGGAGCCAGCCGTCCGTCCGGCGCAGGAACAGCGGACCCCGTCCGGCGCCCAGCGCCTCCGCGTAGGGATCGGCGGCCCAGGAGCGCGCGGCCCGTCCGGACAGGGCACCTTTCCCGGCTCCGCTCGCGCCTCCGCTGCCTCCGCTGCCCCCGTGGCTGCCGCTCCTGCCGTCGCCGCTGCCTCCGCTGTCGCCTCCGGCCCGGCTTCCGGTCCTCGTCGCCTCGTCCGCTTCCGCGGCCCTCCCCGTCCCCGTCCCGGACCCCGTTTCGGGTCCCGTCTTCGTCCTGGTCCGTGTGCCGCTCATCGTCCGGCACCTCGTCGCCCGGCCACCGGGCCGAGGTCCCGGCCGGTCCGGACTCCCGGCGGGATTCCGGCGGCTTGCACCGCCCTGTATCCGGCGACGAGGCCCGGGGGCGTGCCGGTCGCCTCGCCCCCGGAGGGCGGGGGAACATGTCCGGCGCCCGGGGCGACCACCGTCCCGAGCCGGTCCAGCTCCGTCGCGAAGGCCCCTCCGGGCACGGCCGCGGCGACCGCCGTCGCGTCCGCGGCCGTGTCGACGTCCCGCAGGCGGGGCAGATCCCGTACCCGCAGCCCGGCCCCGACGAGACGTCGCCGTTGCACGGCACCCGTCGTGCTCGTCGACATCGGTACGCCCCGCAGGAGCTCCGGGTCGGGCTCGGCGAGACCCAGCGCCCAGAAGCCGCCGTCCTCGGCCGGCCCGAAGTACGCGTCGCAGTCCGCGAAGTCCACCGTGAGCAGGGCGGGCGTCACCTGGGGTGTGTCCATGCCGACGAGCAACGCGGGTCCGTCGCAGCCCGCGAAGGCCGCGGCCAGCCGCTCGTCCAGACCGCCCGCGCACTGTCGTACGACGTCGAAACCGGCAGGAAGCCAGGGGCCGGGCGCTCCGTCGAGCACGAGGACCCGGCGCCGCGCGGGCGTCGCCGCCACCGCGCGCAGGGTGTCCACGAGTGCCGCCTCGGCCAGCGTCGCCGCCTCCCCGGGGGTGAAGGGCGGGGTGAGCCTGGTCTTCACCCGTCCGGGACGCGGTTCCTTGGCGATGACGAGCAGAGTGACGCTCACTGGACGGTTCCTCCTCGGGACGGTGCGGGGTCGGCCGCCGGTGACGGGGCCGGGACCTGGGCTCCGGCCCGGGCCGGCGGCCGGGCGGGCGGGGGCGGTTCGGCCAGGACGCGCCGCATGTCCCGTACCGCCTGCCAGGTACCGCGCCAGGTGCCGGTGACCTTGGAGACGCCGGTGCGCGCCAGATACGGCACGTCGTGCTCGGTGACGCGCCAGCCGGCGTCGGCGGCGCGCACGACCATCTGGAGCGGGTAGCCGCTGCGCCGGTCGGTGAGCCCGAGGCCGAGCAGCGCCTCGCGCCGGGCCGCGCGGAGCGGACCGAGGTCGTGCAGGCGCAGGCCGGTGCGGCGGCGGAGCATCCGGGCCAGCGCGATGTTGCCGGCGCGGGCGTGCGCGGGCCAGGCGCCGCGTTCCGTCGGCCGGCGCCGGCCGAGCACGAGGTCGGACTCCCCGGCCCGTACCTCGGCGACGAACGGCAGGAGCAGGGCCGGGTCGAGGGATCCGTCGCAGTCGCAGAAGCAGACGATGCCGGCGGTGGCGGCGGTCAGCCCGGCATGACAGGCGGCACCGAACCCGCGGCGCTCCTCGCGCACGACGGTCGCGCCCAGCGCGCGGGCCAGTTCCGCGGAGCCGTCCGTGGAACCGTTGTCCACGACCAGCGCGCGCCAGCCGGGCGGAATCCGGGAGAGCACCCAGGGCAGGGCGCCGGCCTCGTTCAGACAGGGAAGGACCAGGTCGACGTCCGGGTCCGGTACGGGAAGGGTCGTCACGGCCTTCACCTTACGAACGCGAAAGGTGCATAACCGACTTCGCGTCCTTACGAATCTCGGACGTCGGCGTCGAGGGGCCGCACCGGACCGAGCCGGGTGGGACGCTGGATCCATGGATCAACCGCCCGAATCCCCGCCGCGAGAGACCGCCGCGCCTCACGCCGCGACCACCCGCGTGCTCGTCGTGGACGACGATCCGACCGTCGCCGAGGTCGTCTCCGGGTACCTCGAACGCGCCGGATATCGCGTGGACCGGGCGGCGGACGGCATCGCGGCGCTCGCCCGCGCGTCCGCGCACCGGCCCGACCTGGTGGTGCTCGACCTGATGCTGCCGGGCATGGACGGACTGGAGGTGTGCCGCCGGCTGCGCGCCCAGGGGCCCGTGCCGGTCATCATGCTCACCGCCCGCGGCGACGAGGACGACCGGATCCTCGGCCTGGAGGTCGGCGCCGACGACTACGTCACCAAGCCGTTCAGTCCCCGGGAACTGGTCCTGCGGGTCGAGTCCGTGCTCCGCAGGACCCGGCCGGTGTCCGCCGCGCGCCCGCTGCGCGCCGCGGGGCTCGCCGTCGACCCCTCGGCCCGCCGCGCCACCAAGAACGGCGCCGAACTCGCCCTCACCCTGCGCGAGTTCGATCTCCTCGCCTTCTTCCTGCGCAACCCCGGCCGCGCGTACGCCCGTGAGGACCTGATGCGCGAGGTGTGGGGCTGGGACTTCGGCGACCTGTCGACGGTCACCGTCCACGTACGCAGGCTGCGCGGCAAGGTCGAGGACGACCCCGCCCGGCCCCGCCTGATCCAGACGGTGTGGGGCGTGGGCTACCGCTTCGACGGCACGGGGCCGGAGGGCGGGATTGCCGGGCCGGGACGGGAACATCCCGCGACCGCGAAGGAGACCGGATCGTGAACGACATACTGGTCATGGCCCTGTACGCCTTCCTGGGCGCCGCCGCCGCCGGCCTGCTCGGCGCGGGCGCCCTCCGGCTCCTGCGGCACCGTTCGCTCACCGCGTCCCTCGCCGTCATCGCCGCCGTCGCGGTCTGCGCGATGCTCGCGGGAACCCTCGCGGTGGCGTGGGCGATGTTCCTGTCGCCGCACGACCTGAGCGTGGTCACCACGGTGGTCGCCATGGCGGCCGCCGTCTCCCTGGTCACCGCGCTGCTGCTGGGCCGCTGGGTCGTGGCCCGCAGCAGGGCGCTGACCCTCGCCGCCCGTTCCTTCGGCGACGGCGGCGACTTCGCGGCCCCCGCCGGCCCGACGACCGCCGAACTCTCCGCGCTCAGCCGTGAACTGGCGGACACCAGCCGCAGGCTGGCCGAGTCCCGTGACCGCGAAAGAGCCCTGGAGACCTCGCGCCGCGAACTCGTCGCGTGGATCTCGCACGACCTGCGCACCCCGCTCGCCGGGCTGCGCGCGATGTCGGAGGCGCTGGAGGACGGGGTGGCGGCGGACCCGAACCGCTATCTGCGCCAGATGCGCACCGAGGTGGAACGCCTCAACGACATGGTCGGAGACCTCTTCGAACTCTCCCGGATCCACGCCGGCGCGCTCGTCCTCTCCCCCTCCCGTGTCTCCGTGTACGACCTCGTGGGCGACGCCCTCGCGGGAGCGGACCCGCTGGCCCGCGAGCACGGTGTGCGGCTGGTCGGGAGCCGTATCGAGCAGGTGCCGGTCGAGGTGGACGGTAAGGAGATGAGCCGGGTCCTCGGCAACCTGCTCGTCAACGCGATCCGCCGCACGCCCGCCGACGGCACGGTCGCGGTCGCCGCCGAACGCTCGGCCGCGGGTGTGGTCCTGTCCGTCACCGACGGCTGCGGGGGCATCCCGGAGGAGGACATCCCCCGGGTCTTCGACACCGGCTGGCGCGGAACCCACGCCCGTACGCCACCCGCCGGAGCGGGTCTCGGCCTCGCCATCGTCCGTGGCATCGTGGAGGCACACCGGGGCATGGCCGCCGTCCACAACGTCCCCGGCGGCTGCCGCTTCGAGGTCACCCTCCCGACGGCGGGGGTGTGAGAGCCGCCTAGGAGCCCTGCTCCCCGTCCAGCGGCGCCGTCGCGAACTCCTTCATCCCCTCGGCGAATCCGGTCTCCGGACGCCACCCCAGCTCCGCCCGCAGCCGGGCCGAGTCCGCGGTGATGTGCCGTACGTCGCCCAGCCGGTACTCCCCCGTCACGACCGGCTCGGGGCCCCCGTACGCGTCGGCCAGCGCCCGGGCCATCTCGCCGACCGTACGGGGCTCGCCGCTGCCGGTGTTGTAGACGGCGAGGGAGCCGTCCGGCGAACTCGCCTCAAGGGCCGCCACGTTGGCGGCGGCCACGTCGCTCACATGGACGAAGTCCCGCCGCTGTCCGCCGTCCTCGAAGACCCGCGGGGCCGCACCGCGGGCGAGCGCGGAACGGAAGAAGGAGGCGACGCCCGCGTACGGGGTGTCGCGGGGCATCCCGGGGCCGTAGACGTTGTGATAGCGCAGTGACACCGCGGTGCCGGCGGTGGAGCGGGCCCACGCCGCCGCGAGGTGTTCCTGGGCCAGCTTGGTCGTCGCGTACACGTTGCGCGGATCGAGCGGAGCGTCCTCACCCACCAGGCCGGGCGCCAACTCCGCACCGCAGCGCGGGCATCCGGGCTCGAAGCGTCCCGCGTCCAGATCGGCGGCGGCCCGCGGCCCGGGCCGGACCACGCCGTGCCGTTCGCAGGCGTACCGCCCCTCCCCGTACACGACCATCGAACCGGCGAGCACGAGCCGTCGTACCCCCGCGTCCGCCATCCCGGTGAGCAGCACGGCCGTGCCGAGGTCGTTGCGCGACACGTAGGCGACCGCGTCGGCGAACCCGGCGCCGAGACCCACCATCGCGGCCTGATGGCACACCGCGTCCACGCCGGCCAGCGCTCCCGCGACGGCTTCTGCGTCCCGCACGTCGTGTCCGTCCCGCAGGTCGAACACGACCGCCTCGTGCCCTCGCGCCCGCAGGGCCGCGACGATGTGACGTCCGATGAACCCGGCGCCGCCGGTGACCAGTACACGCATGGAACGCACGCTAGGACCGCCACCGGGTCCGGCGGCAGCGCCACGCCCGCCACGTCACCGGACCGTAAGACCCGGGGTCCGCACCGGCCAGGTGACCGCGGACCGGAACCGAGGGCGCGGACCGCAGACCCAGGGCGCGGACCCGAATCGAGGGCGCGGACCGCGAGCGGCGTGGGCTCACATGCGCAGCAGCCGCTGCGTCATCTCGCGGTACTGCCGCAGCGCGTGACGCAGTTCCTCGCCCTGGGCCTCCGGGTCCTGGCCGTGCCAGCCCGCGTGGAGGGCGCGCCGTCGTTCCGTGAGGGCGCTCATGAGCTGCGCCGCGGCCTCGTCGAACGCGGTCTCGGCCTCTTCCAGCGCTTCGAGCGGGCTGTGCGCGAACGTGTTGAGGGCGTGGTTGAGCCGCCCGGTGAGTTCGGCCCGCTCGTCCGCCCCGAGCAGGGGTTCCGGGCCCGGCGTACGACGTCCGGCCGAACCGGGCCGCTTGTCCGGGGGCTGCTGGGCGCGTGACTGGTCGTACATCATCGTGTGCCGCTTCCTGTGCGTCGTACCGGCCGGGCGCGCAGGGCGATCCGGTGGCGACGACCGGTGGTGTCGATCGGCGGTGCCGATCGGGCGGGGCGCTCCGGAAGGGCGTCACCGTGGTGATCACGGCCGCCACGGTCACCGGAGGAATGGGCTGTACGCCGTCTGTCAGTCAACGCTGGGCGACCCCCCGTGTCAACGCGATCCCCGACCGGGCGCGGTCAGCCCGCGCCGGCTCCGTCCGGTGCCGCTCGTGCGGCGCGCCGGTACTCGGCGTTGATGCGCTGGGCTTCCTCGAGTTGGTCCTCGAGAATGACGATGCGACAAGCGGCCTCGATCGGGGTCCCCCGGTCGACGAGTTCCCGCGCGCGGGCGGCGATCCTCAGCTGATAGCGGGAGTAGCGGCGGTGGCCGCCCTCCGACCGGAGCGGAGTGATCAGACGGGCCTCGCCGATGGCCCGGAGGAAACCGGGCGTCGTGCCGAGCATCTCGGCGGCCCTGCCCATCGTGTACGCGGGATAGTCGTCGTCGTCGAGACGACCACTGAGTGGAGTTTCCGCTGTCATTTCACCTCGTTGTGGCACGCGTCGAGGGGCCCCGATGCCGTATGGCACCAGGGCCCCGAGGGAATTGAACACCATCCGCCGGCTCTACTGCGGAGCCGACGTTCTGTTTCCGCTGCCGGGCCCGAGTGACGGGCGGGTGAGCGGGGATCGGGTACGCGTGACCTGGAACCACCTTCCATTCCGGGCTCTTGCCTCACCCGGACCGGGATGCTCCACGGGCCGGGCGATCCTGATGGCGTCTGTTTCCTCGGTCCTTCCTCTGGATCCAACGCTTGCCGAGCCGGTATCGAAGTACGCCGGAACGACGATGTCTACACGAAAAACCCTAACCAGAGCACCGATCGATGTCTACTCTGGCGAGATGAGATTTTGCGTGTCCGAGGCGTAGGGATTCTGCGGCGCGCAGCGACGAGGGCCCCGCCGACCTGTGTCGACGGGGCCCTCATGGTGTCCTGACGTGCGCGAATGTCCTCAGAGGCCGAGCGGGGTGGGGCCGCCGAGCAGGGACGAGGCGTTCTGGAGCGGGGTGAGCGCGCGCGGGGGCGCGGCCGCCTCCGGGGTGCGGCAGGTGAAGCCGAGCCGGGCCATGGCCCGGGTCACTTCCGCACCCGTGAAGTCACGGCGGTCCTGGCGGGTGATGACCTCGCCGACCTGCTTGACGGGATAGTGACAGCGGCCGATGATCACGGACTCACCCGTGATCGGCTCGGGCTTGATCCCCTTCATCGACTCCAGCACTCCACTTTTGGTGAGGTCGAAGGGGAAGCGGGCGATGACACAGCGCATGGGGCCTCACAAGTGGCGGGAGGGAGCCGGTCGGGGCGGGGCCGGGACCGAACGGGTGGGGGACGGCAGGACGCTCAGCGGGAGAGGGCGAGTACGCCCGGGGCGCGGCGGAGGCCGAGGACATCGCGAACGCGGACGCGATCCGTGTACGCGGAGCCGTCACGCACGACGGCGAGCTGAGCCTCGGTCACCGAATCCGTGTACTGGTCGTCCTCGTCGCACACGTGGAGCCACCCGACACGGGCGCTCGCCATCACGGCCAGGGCCACCTCGACCGTCATGTCGCCCCGCACCCGCGGCCCGGACGGATCCCCCGGGTCGACGAGGACGGCCGGTGCGGGGCCCACGGAACACGGCTGCATCTGAACGAGCGTCAAAAGGTGCCTCCTGCGGGGTGGGTGTGGTGCGGAGAGCGGACGCCGGTCCTCGGCCCCCGTTCGCCGCCGCTGGCGGGAGGGGGGCCGGAGACCGGTGTGCCGGAGGCCTGGGCCGCCGGGCAGGGTCCCGGTCCTCGCCCGGCCCGCGACCGCCGTCGCGTTCCGGACTACTGCTGGGCGGAGCGGCGTGCGGCGGTACCGGTGGACCGGCCCTGGCCGGAGCGGCCACGCCGGCTCCGGGAGGCGGCGGAGGTGCCACGGCGGGGACGCTCCGTCACCGGCGCGCGGATGACGACCGGCACGCCGGAGGGAGCCTGGGCGCCGGTGATGCGGCTCAGTTCTTCCTCACCCGAACGCACCTGGCTGGTCTGCGGGCTGATGCCCGCGGCGGCCATCAGGCGGCTCATGTCCCGGCGCTGGTTGGGCGTCACCAGGGTCACGACGCTGCCGGACTCACCCGCACGGGCCGTACGGCCGCCGCGGTGCAGATAGTCCTTGGGGTCGGTCGGCGGATCGACGTTGACCACGAGGTCGAGCTGGTCGACGTGGATACCGCGCGCCGCGACATTGGTCGCCACCAGGACGGTCACATGCCCGGTCTTGAACTGCTCCAGGGTCCGGGTGCGCTGCGGCTGGGACTTGCCGCCGTGCAGGGACGCGGCGCGCACCCCGCTGTTCAGCAGGTGCTCGGTCAGCCGGTCCACCGCGTGCTTGGTGTCCAGGAACATGATCACCCGGCCGTCGCGGGCCGCGATCTCGGTGGTCGTGCGGTGCTTGTCCGCGGCGTGCACGTGGAGCACGTGGTGCTCCATCGTCGTGACCGCGCCCGCGGACGGGTCCACGGAGTGGACCACCGGGTCGGCCAGGTAGCGGCGGACCAGCAGATCGACGTTGCGGTCCAGGGTGGCGGAGAAGAGCATCCGCTGCCCCTCCGGACGCACCTGGTCGAGCAGCGCCGTGACCTGGGGCATGAAACCCATGTCGGCCATCTGGTCGGCCTCGTCGAGGACGGTGATGGCGACCCGGTCCAGCCGGCAGTCGCCGCGTTCGATGAGGTCCTTGAGCCGTCCCGGAGTCGCGACGACGACTTCGACCCCGCCGCGCAGGGCACCGGCCTGTCGGCCGATCGACATCCCGCCGACCACGGTGGCCGTCCGCAGCCGCAGGGAACGGGCGTACGGGGTGAGCGCGTCGGTGACCTGCTGGGCCAGTTCCCGGGTCGGCACGAGGACCAGGGCCAGCGGCTGCCGGGGTTCGGCGCGCTGCCCGGCGGTACGGGCCAGCAGCGCGAGGCCGAAGGCCAGGGTCTTGCCCGAGCCGGTGCGGCCCCGGCCGAGTACGTCACGGCCCGCCAGGGTGTTCGGCAGGGTCGCCGCCTGGATCGGGAAGGGGACGGACACGCCTTCGTGGCCGAGCGCCGCCAGCAACGGGGCCGGCAGGCCGAGATCGGCGAACGCCTCCACGGCCGGCAGGGCGGGCGTGGTCGTCACCGGCAGGGCGAACTCGCCCTGCAGTGAACCCTGCTGGCGTCCGTAGCCCTTCGACCGGCCGGGAGCGCCGGACCGGCCGGGAGCACCGGACCGGCCGGTGGAAGCGGACCGGCCGGTGGAACCGGCTCCGAAGCGGCCGGCGCTCCTTCGGGTGCCGGCGCCTTCCGTGCGGGTGCGGGTGAAGCGATCGTTCGAGCGTGTGGGGTTCATGCGGAACCTTCCTTGAACGGGCGCGTATCAAGGAATTCCCGCAGCGAATGAGCAGCGCAGAGAATTGCGAGAACGAGCCGAACGTAATTCCGTGCCGAATTTGATCGGTGCGGAATTCTCACGGGATGTGATGCCGGAGAAGCGGCGTCGTCCCGGAAACAGGGGGAATGGCGGTTGGTGAGAAAAACGGATCGAACGCGGACCCGGAACGAGCATCGAGCGGGAACGTACCGGACGCGGAACGGGGGTGCCCCGGATCGGACCCGGATCGGACCGGCGGGCCTCAGGAGCGGATCACGAGTGGATCGGGCGTGGGCCGGGCGGTCGACCGGGCGTGGATCTCTGGCGTCGGCGGCGGGAGGTCGGGAATGCGGCGGAATGGCCATCCTGAACCCGGGCCCCGGAAGGGCGGTCGGGGTCGAACTCGCCGTGGTCTGCCGGGACATCGGCGCCGTGTGCCGAAAATGCGGCGAGCTGGGGCCCGCACCCCAAGGTGCGGGCCCCAGCTGCGCCGTGCGTGCCGGTGTCAGGCGGGAACGATGTTCTCCGCCGTCGGGCCCTTCTGGCCCTGCGCGATGTCGAAGGACACCTTCTGGCCTTCCTGGAGCTCACGGAAGCCGGAGCTGGCGATGTTCGAGTAGTGGGCGAAGACGTCGGGGCCGCCGCCGTCCTGCTCGATGAAGCCGAAGCCCTTTTCCGCGTTGAACCACTTCACGGTGCCAGTAGCCATGTCAATTCTCCTTCGGGACGGTGCTGGGGATCCACACTGTGCGGATCCCGCGTCGCCGTGATGATTGCCCCGCCGGAAAACTACCGGTGACACAAAAGAACTCCACCCGGTAAGGACAGGGTGGATGCTCACAAGTTTTGGGAACCACAACTGCAACTGCTATCGACAGTAGCATGGCGCGGTCGATTGTGCGTCGCGGGAAATCTCGACCCATCTGTCGATCAAGAAATTCTCATCGTGCCCGGCGCCGATTTCTCATGTCGCTGCTACAGATATCGGCCGGCTCGGGCGGCAGAGTATCTGTCAGGGGTCGTACGGCGGAGTGCGGACCGTGTGACGAACATCGAACCCGTGCCGGCACCGGTGACGAGGCCTGTCCCGCCGTTCTCAGGGGCGGCACGGCGACGGCACGGACCGCACGGCACGTATGCGGAATCGAGACCGTCCCGCATGCCTCTCCGTGCAACTGCCGAGCCGCCCCGTGCTGTCCTGTGGGGCAGAGCCGACGCCCGGTCCAGAGGGGCCGTCTGCCGTGGTCACGCAGGGGGTGACCACGAGTTCGTCGATCGAGAAGAGGATGAGTCATGGCGGGTCTCAGACGTACGTCGGCGCTGGCGTTGGCGGGCGGGATCATGCTGCTGACGGGGTGCCAGGACACGGCGGGCACAAGCTCCGCCGCCGGCACGTCTGGTTCCTCCGCGGCCGCCTCGGCCGGAGCGTCCGAACCGTCGGCGTCCGCCACCGAGGCCACGTCACCCTCGTCGAGTCCCGCCGCCACGGGCACGCCGTCGCACGGCTCGGCCACCGGCTCCCCGAAGCGGGCCACGGAGCGGACCACGGAGCGGGCCACCACCCCGGCCGCCCGCACGCCCACCGCCGTCGCGGGCTGCCGCAACCTGACCGCCGGTGACGCGGTGAAGGCCGACGTCACCCGGACGTACCGGCACGACGTCACCCACTTCGAACACATCGGGCCGGTCCCGCACGTCTTCTTCTACGGCCGCTGCGGCACCGTCCGCTACGCCGCCACCCGCTTCCAGCCCTTCGCGGGCGCCACTCAGGCGGAACTCGTGGGCATGCAGGACGAGGGAAGCGTCACCAAGTACTTCCGCGACTCGGGCGGCGGCTGGGTCTACGTCGCGACCGACGGATTCCCCGTCGCTCCGCACGGCTGCGGCGACATCCCGGCGATACCCGACGCCCTGGCCACCGCCTGGGGAAACTGCTCGATCGCACCCTGAACCGCCCGTTCGGCCTTCCCCGGCTCCCGGGGCACACGGCGCGCCCGCTCGTGCGGGGCGCGCGCCGGAACTCACGGTGACGACGGCACCGGAAGCACGGTCGGGGTCGAGGCCGAAGACACCGTCGCGTCCTGCGCGACGGCGTCGAAGTCGACGTACCCGGTCCTCTCCAGCGCCGAGATGTGGGCGAGCTCGGTCCGATCGGCGACCGTGGCCAGGTCCCGTACCAGCGTGTTGCGCGTACTGCTGCGGACCTGCGCGAGCTGCTGGAAGATCCTGCCGTGCTCCTCGCGCAGCAGATTCGCGAAGAGCCGCCGGTACTCACCGTCCTGGGCTGCCGTCAACTGCGCCAGCCGGCCCTGCTGTTCGGAGGTCGGCTGGGTCGGCAGGGTGATGGCGAGGTCCTTCGCCACCTCGCGGACCCGCTTGTCGAGGTCGGTGTGGCCGGTCACCAGTTGACGGCCCGCGTCCCTGATCTCCTTCGTGGGGGCCTTCTCGACCGCCTGCCGGCCCGCGGATATCTCCCACAGCCCGTCCAGCTCCACCTGCACCACGAGGTCGCGGTCGGCGGCGCTCAGCGGTCCCCAGGGCGTGCTCACCAGGGGGCCGGGGTCGGCGATGGCGGCCTTCACCGCGTCGAAACGGTGGGGGTACGAGTAGAACACCGGGTACGCGAGTGAGCCGATGGTGCCGCCGATCGCCAGCACCATGAAGAGCGAGACGAAGCTGCGCCGCAAGGGAGCCTCCCTGAGGACCGGCTGTTCTTCGGCAACCTTCACTCGGCGGGTGCGGTCCGTACCGGCCGGAGCCGTTCTTGGCGCGTACCGAGTGCTCCGGCCCATCCCGTACGGGGGGAACGGGAGTTGCTGGGCGGGGCACCCGGCCGCCAGGCCAGAAGATCACTACGCCGCCCGGCACCGATAGGGCCGAACGGCCCAGGGCTCAGGGCCGGACGGACACCGGGCCGAGCCCTCGGACGGGCGGCCCCGTCCTCCGTTCGCGCGCTTCACCTCCGCTCCGCCGACCGGCAGTTGACGGGTCCACCGGCGGTGGAGGCGGAGGGCGGAGACCGAGGGCGGAGACCGAGGGCCGGTGGTCCGGGCCGCCCTCTCTCAGGACGGCGGCCCGGACACGGGGTCACTTCGTGACCGTCACCTTGAGCGGGGCCAGGTCAGGGCTCGGAACGAGCTTGCCGGTGCTCGCGGACAACGGCTGGGGGGCCGGGCTCTGCGGGACGTCACCCTTGTAGTACGGGGTGTACGCGTAGTGGCTGTCCACGCCGATGGCCCTGCCGATCAACGGGACCACCTTCGCGTCGACCGAGCCGTTGCCGCCGAAGACGGCCACGTGGTTCAGGCTCGCCGACGCGCGCATCATGCACCATTTGGTGTCGTACGTCAGCGAGGTGGTGTCGGTCCACAGCAGCGGGCCGAACGTGGTCATCGCCGACGACGCGGAGACGCCGCCGGTCCAGCTGTTCACCGAGGCCACCGCGGCGTTCGACGGCGACGACCACCAGAACTCGGCGAGCCTCGCGGCGACCGGCGCCGGACTGCCGCCGAAGCGGTAGTAGCTGTACTTGCCGGGCCAGTGGGGCAGCTTGCCGGCGTTGTACGCCTTGGCCAGCGCCGACTCGGCGTCGACCCCCACCGTGATGATCTTCGTCGTGCTCGGGCTGTACTTGTTCAGGTAGCCGTACACGGACGCGGTCATGGTCGAGCCCTGGGTCAGCAGTACGACCGCGGTGCCCGAGGTGCCCATGGCGCCGGCGGCGGAGCTGGCCGCGAGGGCGTTGTGGTAGTCGGTGCCGGTCGCCAGGAACACGTACTTCGGCGCACTGGTGATCGTCTTGGCCACGGCCACCGAGGTGGAGTAGCGCGAGACGTCGGACAGCCGCTTGGCGACGTACCCGAGCGAGGTCACCTTGGACGCCACCGAGCTGTTGAGGATGCTGGTGCCGCCGACCAGGTAGACGGTCTTGCCCTTGGGCAGCATGCGCTTCAGCTCGGTCTGGACGGAGGAGTCCAGGCCCGTGCGGGAGGTCATCAGCACCGGTCCGTGCTTCTTGCCGGCCAGCGAGGTCGCGGTGGTGGCGTACGCGGAGTCCGACTTGCTGATCAGGACGGCCGAGCTCGCGTTCATCAGGCCGGGCACGCTCTTGCCGAGGGTGTTCCAGGTCCACTTGGACGACGCGATGTTGGTGTCGTAGGTGTCGGAGCCGTAGACCCGGGAGATCGCGTTGTCGCGGATCGGCTGCCAGGCCACGTCAGTGCCGTCGGTCATGGGCACCACCCGTGTCTCCGTGCCCGCGCCGAGGTCGTGGATCCATATCTGCGAACCGCTGGAGCCGGTGTCCGGGCCGCCGGTGAAGTAGGTGTCGTACGCGATCCGGTCGCCCTCGGGCGACCAGGCCGGACGGTTGTGGTCGACGGGGTCCGTGGTGACCTGGGTCGGCGCGCTGCCGTCGGCCTTGACGGTGAAGAGCTGCTTGTGTCCGGCGACGCTGCGGGTGAAGACCAGCGACTGCCCGTCCGGGGACATGCTCGGCTCGTCCGCGTTGGCGGCCACCTTCTTGAACGCCTTGGTGGGGCCGTTGTAGACCCATACGGCCGGGGTTCCGGTGGTGGAGCAGCTCGTGCCGGTGCGGACGAAGGCCAGCATGCCGTTGACGGCGCCGCTGGCCTTGGAGTCGCAGCCGTCGACGTCGGTGCCGAACAGCGCCTGCGGAGCGCGGGCGCTGTTGGCCGCGGCCACCCGCAGCCGGCCTCCGGCGGTGAAGACGATGTCGCCGCCGCCGTACCAGAACGTCGGATCGGTCGGGCGCCAGCCGCTGCCCGCCGGCATGAGGATGTCGTCGCCCTCGATCCCCTGGGCGGCCTGCTGCGTTCTGAGACGGTCGGAGTAGACACTCACGTAGGCGACCTGGCTGCCGTCGGCGGACCACGCGGCCTGGTCCGCCGTCGAGTAGAACTGGGAGCTCCAGGTCCCGTCGGGGTTGATGTAGCTCAGCGAGCCGAGTTCGTTGTACAGCAGCCTGCCGTCCGTGGCCGGCCAGCCGGCGGTGTCGGCGGTCGCCTGGCCCGGGAGCCCGGCGACGAGACCGGCCGCGAGTGCGGCGACGGTCGTGAGCGCCGCGAATCCGCGACGCGCAGAGGTGTTCAATGTGCCCCCACAGATGAATGGATGGCTGCTCTGCCCCTCCCCCGAGGCGAACGGACGGCATCGTGTTCGTCGTCCGTACGGCAGCGGCGAAACCTTAGCGCCGCGCCACGGCGCCTGTGGAGGCAGGGGCACGCGGGAGAAAGTGCTGGTCGAAGGGAGAGTCCGGTGCGGGCCGAACGCTGTCGCCCATCGGTTGCCGCGTCCGTGAACCGATCGGAGGGGCTCGTCCGATGAGGGGGTGAACGCGGCTCCCGAGCGGAGCCGAGCCCGAGGTCCGAGACCGAGCAAGGAGAAGACGGATGCTGCACATGATGGACCTGCCGATCCTCGTGCTGATCGCCCTCGCGGCCGCCATCTGGCTGTTGGGTCTGATCGACTGCGCCCGCACCCCCGCGGACCGCGTCCGCTTCGTGCCGAAGCTGCTGTGGCTGCTCTTCCTGCTCAACGGTTCGGCCGTCGCCACCCTGGCCTGGGTCTACTTCGGCAAGAAGCCGATAGCGGCCCCGGCGAAGATCCCGGCGGGCCGGCCCGGCTCCTTCGCCCAGGCGCGGTGACGAGGGCGCGGTGTGTCACCGGGGTGGTGGCACGGTGTCCGCACTGCGCTGAGGTGCGCTGAAGTACGCGTACAACCATTTCCCCAGGTGGACGGTCTTCTGCACACCCGAACTCCAAGATCGGAGATCCGGCGCACCGATCCTGTCGTCCCTGGAGAACCATGCACATCCGTACGGCCGCGGCCGCCACCGTCGGCAGCCTGGCACTGCTCACCCTCCTCGCGTCCACCGCGCAGGCGGACACCCACAAGGGCGACACCGCCCTCACGTCGGTGACCTTCAGCAAGACCACCGTCAACGTCGGCATCAGTGAGATCCAGAAGCTGACCGCCTCCGCCACCCTGAAGGACAACTCCGGCATCAAGACCGTCATGGGTCTCAAACTGGTGAGCCCCGACGGCCACATCCAGTTCGCGAAATCGTCGACGTGCACGCGTCCCACGTCGACGACCATGAAGTGCACCTGGTCGTACAACCTGGACCCCGACGACACCACCGACGACTACTTCGACCTCCGCAACAGCTCGGCGGGCACCTGGCACCTCGACCTGGAGGCCGCCGCCTACGACGGTGACTTCTACACGCTCGACAGCAGCGTCACGATGAAGATCAAGCGCTATGCCAAGCTCGCGACGACGCAGGCGACGCCCGAACCGGTCGCCAAGGGCAAAACACTGACGGTGACCGGAGCCCTGACCCGGGCCGACTGGAACACCAACAAGTACGTCGGCTTCGCCGCCCAGAAGGTCGCCCTCCAGTTCAAGAAGTCCGGTACTTCGACGTACACCACCGTCAAGACGGTGACCACCGACAGCACGGGCAAGCTGAAGACGACGACCACGGCGAACGCCTCCGGCACCTGGCGCTGGCACTTCGCGGGAACGGGGACGACCAGCTCGGCGACGGCGGCGGGCGACGGGGTCGCGCTGAAGTAGCGCTCTCCGAGGAGCAGCCGGCACCGGGGGCGCCCGACCGCCCCCGGCCGACGCCTCACCCGCCCGGCGGCGACAGGGCCCCGCACGCCGTGTACGTCCGCGACGAGCGGCGCCACGAGGACCGCGATCGCGGCCCCTTCAGCCCCAACCGATCATCGGCACCCGCAACTTGAGGCCGCCCGACCGATCACCGCTCCGACCTGCCCCTGAGCCGGTCCGCGCCGGCCGGCCCTCCGAGGCGGCGTCGGGGCGGTCGCTGAGGTTTCTCGGGCAGATCAGGCACGGGCGTCGGGACGGTACCGCAGTCGTTTGAGTCGGTTGCGGACGAGGGTTTCGAGGCGGTTCGAGATCCGTCCCGAACTTCGGCCGCCGGCCTTCACGACCGGGGTGATCCCGCGCCGTCCCCAGGTGCGTTCCGTCGGCGGCCTGCGAGTGAACCCGGCTTCGTCCTCGAAGCAGATCCAGCCCTGACAGGAGGTTCGCCGTGAAGATCGTGAAGTGGTCGGCTTGCCGACCGGCGGCTAGCGTTTGATCGGATGCCGCGGCCGGGAGCAGGAACTGCCCGGTTCGGGAAGACCCGGCGGTGCAGGCCGTCAGTGCATCCCGCCTGTATGTCACATCGGGCTGTGAGGCCTCGGGCTAGGAGGGCACTGGTGACGGCACCGTCCGATCCTCTCGCGCTGCTTCGGTCCAAGAGCTACATGGTGCTGCTGGTGCTTGCCGCGATCATCGGCGTTCCCGTCTCGGCAGCGGCCTACTTCTTTCTCGCCCTGGTCAGCGAATTGCAGGGGTGGGTCTTCACCAGCCTGCCGAAGGCCTTGGGCTTCGACAGCGAACCCCTGTGGTGGCCCATACCGCCGCTGCTGTTGGCCGGTGTGCTGGTCGCGCTGACCATTCGGTACCTGCCCGGCACGGGCGGGCGTTCACCGGCCGACGGGTTCAAGGCGGGCGAGGGGCCACCACCCGGCATCGACCTTCCCGGCATCGTACTCGCGGCCTTCACCACCTTGAGCCTGGGCGTGGTGCTCGGGCCTGAAGGACCTCTGGTCGCCCTCGGCGCGGGGCTCGGCGCCCTCGCGGTCCGCCTCGTCAAGCGGGACGCGCCACCCAGGGTCCAGTCCGTGCTGGCTGCCGCCGGCAGCTTCGCCGCGATCAGCACCCTCCTCGGTTCGCCTCTGACCGGCGCCTTCCTGCTGATGGAAGCCTCAGGCCTGGGCGGCGCCATGATGCAACTCGTGCTGGTGCCAGGTCTGCTGGCCGCAGGCGTCGGATCCCTCATGTTCGTCGGCCTGGACGCATGGACCGGCCTGGGCACTTTCTCACTGGCGATTCCCGGTCTGCCGCACGTCGGCGCGCCTACCGGCGCCGAATTCCTGTGGGCTGTGGCGATCGGGATCATGGCTGTCCCGGTCGGCTCCGGAATCCGGTGGCTCGCCCTGTTCCTGCGGCCCTATTCCGAGCGGTGGATCGTGCCGGTCACCGCAGCGGTCGGTCTGGCGATCGCGGGCCTGGCGATCGCGTTCGCCGCAGCCACCGGCAAGAGCTCCTCCGAAGTGCTGTTCTCGGGGCAGTCCGCACTCGGCCCGCTCATCGCCAACAGCGCCGACTACACCGTCGGAGCGCTGCTGCTGCTCATCGTCTGCAAAGGGCTCGCCTACGGAATTTCGCTGAGCTGCTTCCGTGGTGGTCCGACGTTCCCGGCCCTGTTCATCGGGGCGGCCGGCGGCATGGCGTTGTCGCACCTGCCGGGACTGCCACTCGTCGACGGCGTCGCTCTGGGCATCGGTGCGATGTCCGTCGTGATGCTCAGGCTCCCGCTGACGTCCGTCCTGCTGGCCACCCTCCTGCTGGCGTCAGACGGCCTGATGGTCATGCCGCTGGTGATCGTGGCAGTCGTCGTGTCCTATGTGGCCTCCGCCAGGCTCGCACCGCCCCCGGGAGCCCCCTCCGCCACGGCAGCGTCCCCCGAACCGCACGAACCGCGCCCCCGGCCTGATCGCACGGCCTGACCGCGTCATTCGCGGCCAGGAACCATCGACCGCCCTCCCGGTACTGGCGGCTGCTGAACGGCTGACAGGCCGTCCCGAGGATGCTGGGTCCGGGACAACGAGAACGGCGTCGGGCAGAGGAAGCTGACGTCCGAGTGAACTCCCGCCGCCATCGCCTCGAAGCGCTGAAATCAGTAGCCGCTGTGGCTCATCGAAGACTTTGGATACCCCGCAGGGCGCGCCGGGAAGTGCAGGAAGCTGCTGCCGAGCCGGTGGAGGGCACCGATGATCCGGACGATCAGCGTTCTGGCACCGATCTGGCACGCGGCGAGTGATCACAGCGGACAGCAAAAAGGCCCGGGTCGATGACCTGGGCCTCTGTCATGGAGCGGGTGACGAGAATCGAACTCGCACTCTCAGCTTGGGAAGCTGATGTTCTACCACTAAACTACACCCGCGAAAGACGCCGGTTGAGCCGGTGTCCGAATGCTCGCTCACTGTACCTCATGCCCGTCCACCGGCGTCGAAGCCGCGGGGCCGGTTCGCGTCGCGGAGGGTGGACGCGGCTGCGGGGGGCCGGAGTTGAGGCGTACGGTGGGGGGCGTTGAAATGGGTTCGGGCGGGGTCGGAGTGCCGCCTGGAGAGCCGTCCCTTACATCCCGTAATGTGGCTTTCGTTGTCAGGGCATCAGCGTGACAACGGCTCTTGGGGAAGGGACTCTGGGACTTGATGGAGCGCACCGTCGTCCGTTGTGCCGAGGGGCACGTGTTCAGCACCGCTTCGTTCCCGATGCAGCAGGCCGAGCGGCTCGGCCCCGGGCGGCTGCTCCGGTGTCCACGGTGTGCCCGGCTCCGCAGTGTGGTGCCGGTGACCCTGGAGAGGGCAGGGACGGAGCAGTAGCACGGGAAGTAGTACGGGCGCGCGGTGCCGCACGATTGTGGTGGCTCCGCGCGCCGTGCGTATCCTCAGGACGTGCTTCTCTCAGACAAGGACATCCGGGCCGAGATCGACGCCGGGCGGGTCCGGATCGATCCCTACGACGAATCCATGGTGCAGCCGTCGAGCATCGACGTGCGGCTCGACCGCTACTTCCGGGTGTTCGAGAATCACCGCTACCCCCACATCGACCCCTCGGTCGAGCAGGCGGATCTCACGCGGCTCGTCGAGCCCGAGGGTGACGAGCCGTTCATCCTCCACCCCGGAGAGTTCGTTCTCGCCAGCACGTACGAGGTCATCTCGCTGCCCGACGACCTCGCCTCGCGACTCGAGGGCAAGAGCTCTCTGGGACGGCTGGGCCTGGTCACCCACTCCACCGCGGGGTTCATCGACCCAGGGTTCTCCGGGCACGTCACCCTCGAACTGTCCAACCTCGCGACCCTGCCGATCAAGCTGTGGCCGGGGATGAAGATCGGGCAGCTCTGCATGTTCCGGCTCAGCTCGCCGGCCGAGTTCGCCTACGGCAGCGACCGCTACGGCTCCCGCTACCAGGGCCAGCGCGGGCCGACGGCCTCCCGGTCCTTCCTGAACTTCCACCGGACCCAGGTCTGAGGCGATGACCATGCCTCCCGTGCGCGAGAACCTCACTTACGAAGGGTTCGGCGTCGCCGTGCGCGAACTCGCCCAGGCCATCGCCGACGACGGGTACGAGCCGGACATCGTGCTGTCGATCGCCCGCGGCGGTGTCTTCGTCGCGGGCGGGCTCGCCTACGCCCTCGACTGCAAGAACATCCACCTGGTGAACGTCGAGTTCTACACGGGGGTGGGGACGACGCTGGAGATGCCGGTGATGCTCGCCCCCGTCCCCAACGCGATCGACTTCTCCGACAAGAAGGTCCTGATCACCGACGACGTGGCCGACACGGGCAAGACGCTCAAGCTCGTGCACGACTTCTGCGTCGGCGAGGTCGCCGAGGTCCGCAGCGCCGTGATCTACGAGAAGACCCAGTCGCTCGTGAAGTGCGAGTACGTCTGGAAGCGGACCGACGAGTGGATCAACTTCCCTTGGAGCGTCGAACCTCCCGTCGTCCGGCGGGCCGGGCAGGTCCTCGACTCGTAGGCCACGGTCCGCGGAACTGAGAACGAACTGACAAAGAGGGGCGGCCCGCGGGGGGGCGGGGGCCCCCCCGTAGAGAGAGCGGGGGGGGGGGGGGTGGGCCCCCCGGGGGCAAAACTGGCCCCCCTAGATTAAGACGAAGATAATT
>NZ_JBHYXD010000023.1:60692-62019 GCF_042751995.1 Streptomyces sp. NPDC059371
AACCCCCCGCGGCCCCCCCGGGCCCGCGCACCCCCCCACCACCCCCACCCGGGGGCCCCGGGGGGGGGCCCGGCCCCCCCCTCTTTCTCAGTTCCGGGCGGGTGCGTGTGCCGCCCGCGGCGTCAGAACGTGCCCAGCTTGATGATCGACAGGATCGCGATGAGCTGGATGGAGGACGCGGCGAGGGCCTTCGGCCAGGGGAGGTCGTGGGACTTGCCGACCATCAGGGTCAGCAGAGCGCCCGCGGCGACCCAGGTGATCCAGCCGAGGAGCTTCACGAAGGACGCGTCGCCGCCGAGGAACATGGCGAAGAGCAGGCGCGGGGTGTCCGTGATGGACATGATCAGCATGGAGAGGCCGACCGTGGGCTGCCAGGCCCCGTCGCCGCCGAGCTGGCGGGCCAGGGTGTGCGTGACCACGCCGAGGACGAACGTGCTGAGCACGAGGGCGACAGCGGTCGTCAGGACGATCGGGACGGCGTTGGAGAGGGTCGCGGTGATGGCGTCCTCGCGGGCGCCGTCGAAGCCGAAGACCGCCAGCAGGCCGTAGAGGAACGTCACGATCAGGGCCGGGGCCCACATCGTGTAGTCGCGCATCTGGAGGAAGGTCCGGTTGGGGGCCGTCACGATGCCCTTGAGCAGGTCCTTCCAGCGCAGCCGGGGGCCGACCGGCGGTGCGGCCGCCTGGCCCGCCCGGTAGACGTCCCCCTGGCTGTAGGGGTCCTCGCCGATCGAGAAGGCCTGCGTGTGGCCGGGGCTGTTCGCGGCGTACGGGTCCGGGCCCTGCTGCGGGTGCCCGTCGCCGAAGTACTCCGGCTCACCGTGCCCGCCGTCCTGTCCGCCGCCCTGGGGCCAGCCGCCCTGCTGTCCGCCGCGGTAGGGCTGACCGCCCTGCTGCTGCCCGCCGTACGGCTGCTGTCCGCCGTACCGCGGCTGCGACGGCGCGTTCGGGTAGCCGTTCGGCTGCTGCCCGCCTCTCTGGGGGGACTGCTGTCCGCGTCCCTGGGAGGACTGTCCGTACGACGGTTGTTGTTGCGGTCGCCCTTGCGGTGCACGGTTGTCCCGGCCGCCGCGTCCGATCCTGAATCCAGCCACGTTATCGAACGTACCTGGTCCCGAAGAGTGACGTGCGGGAGCCGGGGCACCAGGCCCGGCATTGGGGCCGAGCTGTGACATCCCCTAAGGGCACCGCGGGCGCGTCCCTTCAGGGGACGGATGTTCGACGAAATGGCGTGGGGGGGGGGGGGGCGGCGCGCGGGGCCCCCCCCCCCCCCGGCGCGCGGGGGGAGGGGGGCCCGAGGCGGGGGGGGGGGCGGGGGGGGGCGCCC
>NZ_JBHYXD010000023.1:62029-78907 GCF_042751995.1 Streptomyces sp. NPDC059371
CGCCCGGACAGGGCGGCCCCTCCGCGGCGATCAGTCGGCGAAGATGGCGCCGAACTGCGGGGTGCCCGACGTCGAGACGCCCGAGGTGCTCGGCGAGACGGTGCGGGAGCCGGTCGTGGTGATCTTGCCGCCGTTCGAGGGGAGGTACGTGACCGCGCCGTTGGCGGCGTTCTCGTACGAGCCCACGAGCAGGTCGGCGCGGCCGTCGCCGGTGACGTCGTCGAGCTTGACGTCCGCGCCGAAGAGGTCGGCCTTCTCGTCGTTGCCGGGGACGCCCGCCGTGCTCTGCGCGAACGCCTGGGTGCCGGAGGAGACGTTGATGCCGGCCGCGGAGCCGTACAGGACGGTGACCATGCCGGTGTTGGTGACGCCGTCGATGTCCTCGTCCGGGGCCGAGACCACCAGGTCCTGGTAGCCGTCGCCGTTGACGTCGCCCATGTCCAGGTCCCAGCCGAAGCCGTCGCCCTTCTCCGAGGTGCCCGGGACGCTGCCGCTGTTCTGGGTGACCCCGGTCGTGCCGGCCGGGCCGGACGCCGAGCCGTAGGTGATGTTCACCTTGCCGCCGTTGGCGGCATCCGGGACGGGCGTGCCGTCCTCCGTGGTGGCGTCCCAGCCCGCGCCGCTGACGATGTCGCCGAAGCCGTCGCCGTTGATGTCGCCGATGCCGGTGACGATGCCGGGCTTGAGGGCCTGGGCGGACGCCACGCTCAGACCGCTCGCCGTGCCGGGCACGTAGTAGTTCGTGTTCCAGCCGTCGTTGGTCTGTGTCTCGAAGCCGTCGACGATCAGGTCGGTCTTGTGGTCGCCGTTCACGTCGCCCGCGGTCAGGCTGAGCGGGCCGTAGGGGTTGTCGTTGGTGCCCGACTGGATCGGGGGCTTGATCGTCGTGCGGGCGCCGGGGGTGCCGGCCGTGGTGAAGCCGCCCTTGTAGACGTAGATCGTGCTCGCCGAGCTGCCGACGGCGAGGTCGGCCTTGCCGTCGCCGTCGAAGTCACCGGCGGCCAGGTCCTTGCCCCAGTAGTCGTGCGAGGACGGGGACGGGTCCGGGACGTCGACGCTCTTGCCGGTGAGGCCGCTCGCGGAGCCCCAGAGGATGGCGAGGGCGCCGCCGTTGGTGTCGGTGCCGACCTTCTCCGAGGGGGAGGCGACGGCGAGGTCGTCGAATCCGTCGTGGTTGAAGTCCGCGTACGCCGTCTCGGCGCCGAAGGCGTCGCCGGCCTCTGCGGTGCCGGGGACACCGGTGGTGTTCTGGCTGATCGTGGAGCGCTTGGCGGACGAGACGCCGGTCGTCGTGCCGTAGAGGGCGACGATCTGGCCGGCGCCCGCGTGGCCGCCGACGTAGGCGCCGTGGGCCGAGAGGGCCACATCGCCCTTGCCGTCGCCGTTGAAGTCGGCCTGCGGGACGGTGGTGGAGTCCGCGGCGGTCGCGGTCGCGGCCGAGAAGGTCAGAAGACCGCCCGTCAGAGCGGCGGCCGTCGCCGTCGCGAGGGCGAGGCGCACGTGGCGCGGGTGACGCATGAGCATGCGGGATTCTCCTGCGGCATGCGGGGACGCTGGGCGCACGTCCCCTGTCAATAGGGAGCCGACCGTCTGCATTTGCCTGGAGTTGTACGGCAGTTCACTGACCGATCGGCGAACAGGAGACCGCCGATGGCGGCCAAAGGTTGTACGTGAGTTCGGTTGCCTCCGCGGCCGGGCGCGAGGCCGACAGGGGCCCGGACACGGCGACACCCCCGTGCTCCGAGGAGCACGGGGGTGTCGGTCGTACCGATCCGGATCGGGCCGGTCGGCCGTGTCTGACGGCTGTGTCTGACGGCCGGGTCAGGCGGCCGGGTCAGACAGTCGTGTCGGACAGTCGTGTCGGACGGTTGTCCGGACGGGACGGTTACTTCACCGGCTCCGGCTCCGGAGCGCTCTCCGACTCGGCCGCGCCCGCCGGCGGCTCTTCCTCGACCGGGGTCCTGACGGATTCGAGCAGGAGCTGGGCGACGTCGACGACCTGGACGGACTCCTTGGCCTTGCCCTCGTTCTTCTTGCCGTTGACCGAGTCGGTCAGCATGACGAGGCAGAACGGGCAGGCGGTGGAGACGATGTCGGGGTTCAGCGACAGAGCCTCGTCGACACGCTCGTTGTTGATGCGCTTGCCGATCCGCTCCTCCATCCACATCCGCGCACCGCCGGCGCCGCAGCAGAAGCCGCGCTCCTTGTGGCGGTGCATCTCCTGCTGACGCAGGCCCGGGACGGCGGACATGATCTCGCGCGGGGGCGTGTAGACCTTGTTGTGGCGGCCCAGGTAGCACGGGTCGTGGTACGTGATCAGACCCTCGACCGGGGTCACCGGCAGCAGCTTGCCCTCGTCGATGAGGTGCTGGAGGAGCTGGGTGTGGTGGATGACCTCGTAGTCGCCGCCGAGCTGCGGGTACTCGTTGCCGATGGTGTTGAGGCAGTGCGGGCAGGTGGCGACGATCTTCTTCGCCGTCTTCGGCTTCTTGGTGGACTCGTCCTCGTCGTCCTCGCCGAAGGCCATGTTCAGCGCCGCGACGTTCTCCATGCCGAGCTCCTGGAACAGGGGCTCGTTGCCGAGGCGGCGGGCGGAGTCACCGGTGCACTTCTCGTCGCCGCCCATGATCGCGAACTTGACGCCCGCCATGTGCAGCAGCTCCGCGAAGGCCTTCGTGGTCTTCTTGGCCCGGTCCTCCAGGGCGCCGGCGCAGCCGACCCAGTACAGGTACTCGACCTCGCTGAGGTCCTCGATGTCGCGGCCGACGACGGGGATCTCGAAGTCGACCTCCTTGGTCCACTCGAGGCGCTGCTTCTTGGCCAGACCCCAGGGGTTGCCCTTCTTCTCCAGGTTCTTGAGCATCGTGCCCGCCTCGGACGGGAACGCGCTCTCGATCATCACCTGGTAGCGGCGCATGTCGACGATGTGGTCGATGTGCTCGATGTCGACCGGGCACTGCTCGACGCAGGCGCCGCAGGTGGTGCAGGACCACAGGACGTCGGGGTCGATGACGCCGTTCTCTTCCGCGGTGCCGATCAGCGGGCGCTCGGCCTCGGCGAGGGCTGCCGCGGGAACGTCCTTCAGCTGCTCCTCGGACGCCTTCTCCTCGCCCTCCATGGTCTTGCCGCCGCCGGCCAGCAGGTACGGGGCCTTGGCGTGCGCGTGGTCGCGCAGCGACATGATCAGGAGCTTGGGGGAGAGCGGCTTGCCCGTGTTCCAGGCCGGGCACTGCGACTGGCAGCGGCCGCACTCGGTGCAGGTGGAGAAGTCGAGCAGGCCCTTCCAGGAGAACTGCTCGACCTGGGAGACACCGAAGACGTCGTCCTCACCGGGGTCGGTGAAGTCGATGGCCTTGCCGCCGGAGGCCATCGGCTGGAGGCCGCCGAGGGCGGTCCCGCCGGTCGCCTCGCGCTTGAACCAGATGTTCGGGAACGCCAGGAAGCGGTGCCAGGCCACGCCCATGTTGGTGTTGAGCGAGACCACGATCATCCAGATGAACGAGGTGCTGATCTTCACCATGGCGGTGAGGTAGATCAGGTTCTGCAGGGTGGCGACGCCGAGCCCCTTGAAGGCCAGGACCAGCGGGTACGAGGCGAAGTACGCGGCCTCGTAGTGCTCCACGTGGTGGATGGCGCCCTCGAGACCGCGCAGCACGTAGATGGCGAGGCCGATGGTGAGGATGACGTACTCGACGAAGTACGCCTGGCCGGCCTTGGAACCCGCGAAGCGGGACTTGCGGCCCGGGCGGGACGGCAGGCTCAGCAGGCGGATCGCGATGAGCACGGCGATGCCGAGGATCGTCATCACGCCGATGAACTCGATGTACAGCTCGAACGGCAGGAAGCCGCCGATGACCGGCAGCGTCCAGTCGGCCTGGAAGAGCTGGCCGAAGGCCTGGGCGAGGGTCGGCGGCAGAGTCAGGAAGCCGATCGCCACGAACCAGTGGGCGAAGCCCACGATGCCCCAGCGGTTCATCCGTGTGTGGCCGAGGAACTCCTTGACCAGCGTCACGCTGCGCGCGTAGGGGTTGTCGGTCCGCGTACCGGCCGGGACCGGCTGGCCCAGTTTGAAGTACCGGACGAACTGACCGATGGCGCGTGCGAGCAGCGCAACGCCGACCACGGTCAGGACCAGCGACACAATGATCGCGGCGAGTTGCATTCGGGGGCTCCTCGGGCCTGCGAGGTGTTCTCCGAGGGTGACCTCGAAGGTGATTACTAAGCGGTAACTTATGCAGTCCGTCTGAGACTACCCACTTCCTTCGCCGCACTGTAGTCAGCGCTGCGGTGATCTGCGTCGCTGAGGGAAGCCTGAGTGGGCGCCCGGGGTGCGGGCACGAGGTGCGGTTCGCCCGGGGTCGACAGGACACGTAAACCCGATCGTGTTATTCACCCAATACTGTGACAATTACCCCTAAATTGGCGAGGTGCTGTATGGAATCACGGCCGCCACCGCCGCTCTGCTCCTGACCGCCACGCTCGTCGCGCTGCTGCGGTCGTTCTCCCTGCGCCTCGGTCCGGCCGAGGGGCGGGGGCTTCCCGCGCGCCGGGCGAGACCGCGGGCCCCCGGGAGGGCGCGGCCGGTCCCGCTTCTCGGCGGGGTCGCCGTGGCCGGCGCGACGGCGCTCGTCGGCTGGGCCGGAGACTGGACCGGTGCCGCCCCGCTCGGGCCGGACACCGGCCGGCTGCTGGTCGCCGGGATCGCGATCGCCCTGCTCGGCCTGGCCGCCGATCTGCTGCCCGTACCCCCGTTGGTGTGCGTGGCGGGGGTCGCCGTCGCCGCCGCGCTGACCGTCCCCCACGACGAACTCGGCCTGCTCGCCGGAGTGCCGGCGGTGGCCTGGATCATCCTCGTCACCCACGCCTTCCGCTCGCTGGACCACGCCGACGGGGTGGTGGGAACAGTCGGTGTCATCACCGCGTTCGCCCTCAGCGGGTGCGCGGCCGCCGAGCTCATGGACGGGCTCGCGGCGCTGCTCAGCGTGCTGGCCGCCGCCCTCACGGGCTTCCTGATGCACGGATGGCCCCCGGCCCGGATCGCGCCGGGGCGGTGCGGGTCGCTGTTCGTCGGCTTCCTGCTGGCCTCCGCGGTCGTGCGGGTGCACGCGGAGCGGCCCGCCGGGCCCGGCCTCGCGGCAGCCTTCGCGCTGACGGCCGTGGCCACCGCGGACGCCGTCCTGGTCCTGGTGTCGCGGCGGCGTGCGGGGCGGCCGCTGCTGCGTCCGGCGCCGGACCATCTGGTGCACCGGCTGCGGCGGGCGGGGCTCACCCCGCAGGGGGTCCTGGTCGTGACGGGTCTCGCGGCGTTCGCGGCCGCGTTCGTGGGGCTGTGCATCGACCTCGGATGGCTGGAGGCGGGAGCCGCCTGGTGGGTGGCCGGTGCCGTGGCTGCGGTCGCCGTCGTGGGGGCCGTACGTCCCGGGGTGCGCCCGCGCCGTGCCCATCCGCATACGATCCCCGCCCCCGGGGGACCCGTCCCGAGGGCGCTCGGGCGTCCTGGGCGTCCCCGTCCGGAGGCTCCCGGCGCGGTAAAGGTTCACTGACACAGCGAGAAAGCCGCAGGTCAAAGGCTCCATGCGTGTAAGGAACGGATAAGAGTTGAGCCCCTGCGACTCAGGTCTGTTGACCGGGAGGCGGACGTCGTGCACACTTGAGTCCGTTCCACTCAAGTCATTGCTGGAGGAATCGAAATGGCACGTGCGGTCGGCATCGACCTGGGCACGACTAACTCCGTCGTCAGCGTTCTCGAAGGCGGCGAGCCCACCGTCATCACCAACGCCGAAGGCGCCAGGACCACGCCGTCCGTCGTCGCCTTCGCGAAGAACGGCGAGGTGCTCGTCGGCGAGGTCGCCAAGCGCCAGGCGGTCACCAACGTTGACCGGACCATCCGTTCGGTGAAGCGTCACATGGGCACCGACTGGAAGATCGAGCTCGACGGCAAGAGCTTCAACCCGCAGCAGATGAGCGCCTTCATCCTGCAGAAGCTGAAGCGCGACGCCGAGGCGTACCTGGGCGAGAAGGTGGCCGACGCGGTCATCACCGTCCCGGCGTACTTCAACGACTCCGAGCGCCAGGCGACGAAGGAAGCCGGTGAGATCGCCGGTCTCAACGTCCTTCGTATCGTCAACGAGCCGACCGCCGCCGCCTTGGCGTACGGCCTCGACAAGGACGACCAGACGATCCTCGTCTTCGACCTCGGTGGCGGCACCTTCGACGTGTCCCTCCTGGAGATCGGCGACGGCGTCGTCGAGGTGAAGGCCACCAACGGTGACAACCACCTCGGTGGTGACGACTGGGACCAGCGCGTCGTCGACTACCTGGTGCAGCAGTTCCGCTCCGGCCACGGCGTGGACCTCGCCAAGGACAAGATGGCGCTCCAGCGTCTGCGCGAGGCCGCCGAGAAGGCCAAGATCGAGCTGTCCTCGTCCACCGAGACCTCGATCAACCTGCCCTACATCACGGCTTCCGCCGAGGGCCCGCTGCACCTGGACGAGAAGCTCACGCGCGCCCAGTTCCAGCAGCTGACCGCCGACCTCCTGGAGCGCTGCAAGACGCCGTTCCACAACGTCATCAAGGACGCCGGCATCCAGCTGTCCGAGATCGACCACGTCGTTCTCGTCGGTGGCTCCACCCGTATGCCCGCCGTCGCCGAGCTCGTCAAGGAGCTGACCGGCGGCAACGAGGCCAACAAGGGTGTGAACCCGGACGAGGTCGTCGCCATCGGCGCCGCGCTCCAGGCCGGTGTCCTCAAGGGTGAGGTCAAGGACGTCCTGCTCCTCGACGTGACCCCGCTGTCCCTCGGTATCGAGACCAAGGGAGGGATCATGACCAAGCTCATCGAGCGCAACACCACGATCCCGACCAAGCGTTCCGAGATCTTCACGACGGCCGAGGACAACCAGCCGTCCGTGCAGATCCAGGTCTACCAGGGCGAGCGCGAGATCGCGGCGTACAACAAGAAGCTCGGGATGTTCGAGCTGACCGGTCTGCCGCCGGCCCCGCGCGGTGTCCCGCAGATCGAGGTCGCCTTCGACATCGACGCCAACGGCATCATGCACGTGACCGCGAAGGACCTCGGCACGGGCAAGGAGCAGAAGATGACCGTCACCGGTGGCTCCTCGCTGCCGCGCGACGAGGTCGACCGCATGCGCCAGGAGGCCGAGAAGTACGCGGACGAGGACCACGCCCGCCGCGAGGCCGCCGAGACCCGCAACCAGGGCGAGCAGCTCGTCTACCAGACGGAGAAGTTCCTCAAGGACAACGAGGACAAGGTCCCCGGTGACATCAAGACCGAGGTCGAGGCCTCCGTCGAGGAGCTGAAGGCCGCGCTCAAGGGCGAGGACAGCGCCGAGATCCGCACCGCCACGGAGAAGGTCGCCGCGGTATCGCAGAAGCTCGGCCAGGCCATGTACGCCGACGCCCAGGCCGGCCAGGCCGCCGGCGGCGACGCCCACGGCGCCGAGGCCCCGAAGGCCGACGACGACGTCGTCGACGCCGAGATCGTCGACGAGGACCGCCGGGACGGTGCCGCGTGACGGAGGAGACCCCGGGCTTCGAAGAGCAGCCCGACGTCCCTTCCGGCGCCACCTCTGACGACGCCGAGCCGCAGACCGCCACCCCCTCTGCGGAGGGGGCGGCGGCCCCGGACGGGGACGCAGCAGCACAGTTGACCGGCCTGACGGCCCAGTTGGACCAGGCGCGCATGGCAGTGACCGAGCGCACCGCGGACCTCCAGCGGCTCCAGGCCGAGTTCCAGAACTACCGCCGCCGTGTCGAGCGCGACCGGATCGCGGTCAGGGAGGTCGCCGTGGCGAGCCTCCTGACCGAGCTCCTGCCCGTGCTCGACGACATCGGCCGCGCGCGGGACCACGGCGAGCTCGTCGGCGGATTCAAGTCCGTCGCCGAATCGCTGGAGACCGTCGCGGCGAAGATGGGGCTCCAGCAGTTCGGCAAGGAGGGCGAGCCCTTCGACCCGACGATCCACGAGGCCCTGATGCACTCGTACGCGCCGGACGTCACAGAGACGACGTGCGTGGCGATTCTGCAGCCGGGGTATCGCTTCGGCGAACGCACCATCCGCCCCGCGCGGGTGGCCGTCGCCGAGCCGCAGCCCGGGGCGCAGACGGTCAAGGCCGAGGATTCGGCCGAGGCGGCGGACGACAAGGAGAGCGGTGGCCCGGACGAGGGCTGAGCTTGAACGGACGAGGAAGGAGGGACGTCGGGGATGAGCACCAAGGACTTCATCGAGAAGGACTTCTACAAGGTCCTCGGCGTCCCCAAGGACGCCACCGAGGCCGAGATCAAGAAGGCGTACCGGAAGCTCGCCCGCGAGTTCCACCCGGACGCCAACAAGGGCAACGCCAAGGCCGAGGAGCGCTTCAAGGAGATCTCCGAGGCGAACGACGTGCTCGGCGACCCCAAGAAGCGCAAGGACTACGACGAGGCACGCGCCCTCTTCGGCAGCGGTGGCTTCCGGCCGGGTCCCGGCGCGGGCGGCGGCAACTTCAACTTCGACCTGGGCGACCTCTTCGGAGGCGGCGCCCAGGGCCAGGGAGCGGGAGGAGCCGGCGGCTTCGGCGGCGGCATAGGTGACGTCTTCGGGGGCCTGTTCAACCGAGGCGGCGCCCCCACGGGGACGCGTACGCAGCCCAGGCGCGGCCAGGACATCGACACCGAGGTCACTCTCTCCTTCACGGAGGCGGTGGACGGCGCGACCGTTCCGCTGCGCATGACCTCGCAGGCGGCCTGCAAGGCCTGTTCGGGCACCGGCGACAAGAACGGCACACCGCGCGTGTGCCCGACCTGTGTCGGCACCGGGCAGGTGGCGCGGGGCTCCGGGGGCGGTTTCTCGCTCACGGATCCCTGCCCGGACTGCAAGGGCCGGGGCCTGATCGCGGAGCACCCCTGCATGGAGTGCGCGGGCAGCGGGCGGGCCAAGTCGTCCCGCACGATGCAGGTCCGGATTCCCGCGGGCGTCAGCGACAACCAGCGGATCCGGCTGCGGGGCAAGGGCGCGCCGGGCGAGCGGGGCGGCCCGGGCGGCGACCTGTACGTCACCGTCCATGTGGACGCCCACCCGGTCTTCGGCCGCAAGGACGACAACCTCACCGTCACCGTGCCCGTCACCTTCGCGGAGGCGGCGCTGGGCGGCGAGGTGAAGGTGCCGACGCTGGGCGGCCCCCCGGTGACGCTGAAGCTGCCGCCGGGCACGCCCAACGGACGGACCATGCGCGCCCGGGGCAGGGGCGCGGTCCGCAAGGACGGCACGCGGGGCGACCTCCTGGTCACCGTCGAGGTGACGGTTCCCCAGGACCTGTCCGGCAAGGCTCGTGACGCGCTGGAGGCGTATCGCGAGGCGACCGCGGGTGAGGATCCGCGGGCGGAGCTGTTCCAGGCCGCGAAGGGAGCATGACGGAGCCATGGACACGACCGGTCGTCGACGCAACCCCTATGAACTGACCGAGGAGACCCCGGTCTACGTCATCTCGGTGGCGGCCCAGCTCTCCGGGCTGCACCCGCAGACCCTGCGTCAGTACGACCGGCTCGGTCTGGTCTCTCCCGACCGCACCGCCGGCCGGGGCCGGCGTTACTCGGCCCGCGACATCGAACTGCTGCGTACCGTGCAGCAGTTGTCGCAGGACGAGGGCATCAACCTCGCCGGCATCAAGCGCATCATCGAGCTGGAGAACCAGGTCGCCGCGCTCCAGTCCCGCGTGGCGGAGCTGGAGTCGGCCCTGGACGGCGCGGCGGTGGCCATGCAGCAGCGCGAGGCCGCCGTGCACGCCTCCTACCGGCGTGACCTGGTCCCGTACCAGGAGGTCCAGCAGACGAGCGCCCTGGTGGTGTGGCGTCCCAAGCGGACGTCCGAGTAGTTCTCTCACGCTCACCGAAGGGGCCCCCACGGTTCACCCGAACCGCGGGGCCCCTTCGTGCGTTCACGGAGTCAGGATCGCGTAGTCGCTGTCGGGGGCCGACTCGGTGCCGTCGGCGTACAGGGCCGTCACCCGGTAGTAGTGGGTGGTGCCCTTGGCGGCGGTGGTGTCCACGTACGAGTGCTCCGGGGTGGCCGCCAGCTCCTCGTAGGCACCGGTGTCCGGGTTCCAGCGGTAGATCCGGTAGCCGGTGGCGTCGGCCACCGTGCCCCAGGACAACGAGACGGGTCCCCCGCCGTGGTCACCGGAGTCCGCCGTCAGCTCGACCGGCCCGTCGCCGGGCGTCGTCACGGCCGGCGTCGTGTCGAGTTCGTCCGCGGTCACGATGTTCGGCTCGTGGGTCATCTCCCAGTGGGAGTTCCAGTCGTCGTCGACGGCGTCGATGAAGAAGCAGCGCTCCTCGCCGTCCGGCAGGGTGCGGTACGTGAACGAGGTGGTGTCGGTGAACAGCCACTCCACCTCGTGGACGGAGCAGAAGCTCTCGCCGTCGGAGTGCAGGAGATCGCCCGCATAGACGACGTACCGCGCCACGTCGGGCGTCGGATTCGCGTCCCAGTCCAGCTCGAAGCCGTACGAGGTCGGGGTGGCGGTCAGTCCGGTGACGGCGGACGGCGGAGTGTCGTCCCGGCGTCGGCCGCTGACGGCGCCGGACCGGGCGGACTCGTTGCCCGTCGCGTCGAGGGCTGTCACCCGGTAGTAGTAGGTGGTTCCCGGTTCGGCCGTGGCGTCGCGGTACGAGAGCTCTCCGGTGGTGCCCACCTGGGTGTAGGAGCCGTTCTCCGCCGTCGCCCGGTACACCCGGTAGGAGGTCGCGCCCGGGACCGCGCTCCAGCCGGTCCGCAGGCCGCCCTTCTCGGAGGAGTTGGTGACGGTCAGGCCCTTGGGCACATCCGGCGCCGTCCGGTCGGTGGTGGTCACCGGGCGGTCCGTCGTGCCCGTGGACTCGTTGCCCGCTTTGTCGTGGGCGCGCACCTCGTAGTAATAGGTGGCGCCGGTCGCCGGGAGGGACGTGTCGGTGTACGAGGTGGCGGTCGTCGTGGTCCGCAGCGTCCACGCGCTGCTGCCCTTGAGGCGGCGGTAGACGCGGTAGCCGGCGAGGTCCATCTCCTGGTTCTTGGACCAGGAGACCTTGGCCCGGCCGGTCGCGGTGTCGTACGACGCCGAGGAACCCGTGGGGGCGAGTGGCTTGATTCTGTCGGTACTGGCGGAAGTGACGGGTTTGTAGGCGAAAGTGACGTTCGCCTTTCCTGTCCAGTTGACGAAATCGACGCGCAGTGTGTGTTTTCCGGACGGAATGTTCAGGTTGACCGTTTTGGACTGTGCGGCCGACACGTTCTTCCAGAGGTCGACTTCGCGTACGTCGTCCAGATAGACCCGTATTCCGTCCTGGGTGGTGACGGGCAGAGTGAACGGGCCGCCCGAGCCGAAGTCGCGGGTCACCGTCCAGCGGACGCCGAAGTTGTCGGCGGGAAGTCCGGACGCGGGCGCGCCGGAACCCCAGTTCTGGTCGATCGCGGAGTCGCAGTCCGTCTTCTTCGGAGTGCCCGAGAAAGTGGTGTTCGTGTAGAACTGCCGCTTATAGACGGGCGATGTGCAGTTGGTCACTGCGGAGGCGGTCGTGCCGGCTGCGGTGAGCAGCCCGCCCGCGGTGGCGAGCACGAGGGCCGAGGAGACGGCGCCCTTCGTGACAGGGGCTCTGTGCATGTGTTCCTTCAGGTCTGCCGATCGTCAACGGCGGTTAAAAACCGTCGACGATCACGACTCCTGTGAACGGAAGTTGGTTGTACCTGTGAATGACAGAAGGTGAAGCTGAGGGGATCGGTCGATGGATGGGCGTAGTCTTTTCCCGTCACGTTCACTTGTGGAACACGAAACGCCGTTGCCATCTCGTTAAGTGGTTACTCCTTGACGCTGAGGTGATCGCCGCGTTGGCTTTCAGCCACCTGGGTCGCAATGCTGCAACCTCGCCCGGAAGGCACCTGATGTGAAGACTCGTAACACCGGCCTCCGCCGTACCGTCATAGCGGTGGCCTCGTCCGCCACCGCCCTCACCCTTGCCGGATGCGGCGTGGCCGGCTTCGGCGGGGGCAGTAGCTCGGCCAGCGCCACGAAGGGCGACGACATCACGGTCGGCCTCCTCCTTCCGGAGAAGGCGAACACGCGTTACGAGAAGTTCGACTACCCGATCATCCGGGAGCAGGTGCAGAAGCTCACCGAGAAGAAGGGTGACGTCCTCTACCTGAACGCGGAGCAGGACGCCGCGAAGCAGCTCCGTCAGATGCAGCAGATGATCGACGACAAGGTCGACGTCATCCTCGTGGACGCGGTCGACTCGGTGACGATCGCCAAGGGTGTGCGCAAGGCCAAGGAGGCCGGGATCCCGGTCATCGCCTACGACCGCCTGGCGCAGGGCCCGATCGACGCGTACATCTCCTTCGACAACGAGCTGGTCGGCGAGACCCAGGGCAAGGCCCTCATCGCCGCGCTGGGCACCAACTCGGCCTCGAAGAAGATCATCATGATGAACGGCTCGCTGACCGACCCGAACGCCGCGCAGTTCAAGTCGGGCGCCAAGTCCGAGCTCGAGGACAAGGTGATCGTCGCCGCCCAGTACGACACCAAGGACTGGAACCCGGCCAACGCCAAGGCCAACATGGAGAAGTCCATCCAGTCCGTCGGGCTGAGCAACATCGCCGGTGTCTACGCCGCCAACGACGGCATCGCGGGCGCGGTCATCGACGCGTTCAAGGCCGCGGGCGTCAGCAAGGTGCCGCCGGTCACCGGCCAGGACTCCGAGCTCATCGCCGTGCAGCGGATCATCAAGGGCGACCAGTACATGAGCGTGTACAAGTCGTACCCGCAGGAGGCCAACGCGGCCGCCGAGATGGCCGTCGCCCGGGTCCAGGGCCGCTCGATCGAGTTCGACGCGCTCACCCGCGACAAGGTCAGCAGCCCCACGAACAAGGACATCCCGTCCCAGCTCGTGCCCGTGGTGGCGCTCACCAAGGACAACATCCAGGACACGGTCGTCCAGGACGGCATCTACCCCGTCGCCAAGATCTGCACGTCGCCCTACAAGTCGCTCTGCGGCTCGCTCGGCATCAAGTAGAACGCCCCGCCCGGCCGTCTCGGCACCGCGCCGGCCGGGCGAGGACCAGCACGGTTCCGGCCCCGCCCGCGGATGCGCGCCCCCAGCGCCCACCCCCGCCCGGGGCCGTTCCGCTACCCGGCCCCGGAATCCCCGGCCCCGGAATCCCGGCCCCGGAAACCCCGGCCCCGGGAACCCCGCCCCCGGAAACCCCGGCCCCGGGAACCCCCTCGGCAGCCCTGCAGGGCCCCTGCGGCGGCACTGTGCGCCCGTCTCCCGCCCGCGCACCCCGCCGCCTCACTCCGGCGCACCCGCCCCCTCCACGCCACCCCTCAGCGCCCGCACGCCCCTTCCGGGCATGATCGCCGGCTCGTGGCGGCCGAGGACCTGTTGATCGCCTCGCACGGCGCGGGCGCCGCCGTCGATCTCGGCGACCGCTACTGGGCGTTCGCCAAGGGGATCGATCGCGCGTGTTACGGGGGGTGTGAACTTTCCGGCGCTGTGGGTGGGGTGGCTTAGCTTCCGGTTCTGGGGGCGGGGTCCTGCCGGTGGGGTGGGCGGGATGGGGGTGATCGTTTCAAGTCCCGGTTCGGTGAACCGAGTTGGGTCTTCGGAGCGGGGGGCGGGGGAGGGGGCTCCGAGGGGTGTCCGGGGGATGGTGCGGGGGGTCTTCAGGTTGTTGCAAGGGGTGCGGAGGAGGTCAGGATTTATGCGGATGAGCCGGGGCGAACGGACGCTCCTCGGCTGCGCAGCCTTGTTGCGATGCAGGACGCGTCCGCGCATAGTTGCGCTGCGGAGGACGCCCTGACGCGGGGCTCACGCCAGGGGTTGGAGCTGGAGCCAGGGGTGGGAGATGGCCGGGCACGGGACGGACAGGCATCCGCACGGCGCTGACCGGCTGTGCGATGCGGGCGACCGGGTGTACTCCCGGGCCGTGCGGCGGGGCCGGGTGCCCCGCGAGGACGCCGAGTCGGTGCCCTGCCTGCTGGAACTGGCGCTGCTGCACCCCGATCCGGACGACATGGGCTGGCTGGTGCCGACCTCGCCCCAGGAGGTCATGAACCGGCTCCTGCGCGGCGTCTACGAGGAAGTCAGCGCGAGCCAGGCGCGGGTGGGCGACGCGGTGTCGGCCTTCGAGTGGTACGCGGGCCTCGGCGGCCGGGTACGGGCACCGGTCGAAGGCGTGGCGATCAGGGTCCTCGACGGGCTGCCGCGGATCCACGCCGCCATGGACAAGGCCACCGAGGAGTGCACCCGTGAGGTCCTGACGGTGCAGCCGGGCGGCATCCGGCGCGAGGACGAACTCGTCGAGGGACTGCACCGGGCGCTGGAGATGCGCCGGCGCGGGGTGCGGATGCGCGATCTGTACACCCACGTGGCCCGGCACGGCCAAGGCCTCCTGAACTACATGGAGTTGATGGGCGAGGCCGCCGAAGCCCGTACGCTCGACGAGGTCGTGGAGCGGCTCATCCTCTTCGACCGCACGGTCGCGTTCATCCCCGCCAACTCGGACCGCACGATCGCGCTGGAGCTGCGTCACCCGGCGCTGGTGGACTACCTGGTGACGGTCTTCGAGCGGCTGTGGCGTCTCGCGATCCCGCTGACCTCACCCATGCCGTCGACGGGCATCGAGGGCATCACCCACCGGGAGCGCTCCATCGCGGCACTGCTGGCCGAGGGCCATCAGGACGCGGTCGTCGCGGAGCGCCTGGGCATCAGCGTGCGGACCTGCCGGGCGCACATCGCCCGGCTGTCGGAGACGCTGGGCGCGGCGAGCCGGACGCAGTTGGGCGTGCGGATCGCCCAGGCGGGTCTAGACGGGCCGCAGCGTTCCCCCGTACCCGAACCGGTGGTCGTCGCCGAAGCCGCGCCGAAGGCCCCCGCCGTCCCCGACCGCGGTTCCCCGACCGGCCGTTGAGCGCGGCGGCCCGGGAACGGCTCCCGGAGCCCGGCCGGGCCCGTCGTGCGGTCTGCCGTCGGCCGGGGTCACTCCCCTCCCTCGGGCTGGTTCAGAAGCCCCGACTGCGCGATCAGGAAGCCGAGTTGGGCCCGGCTCCCGCTGCCGAGGGCCGAGGCCAGCTTGGCGATGTGGGCGCGGCAGGTGCGGACGTTCATGCCGAGGCGGCGGGCGATGGCCTCGTCCACATGCCCCTCGATGAGCAGCTTGGCGATCGAGCGCTGGACACCGGTGATGCCGTTGGGGCCGACGTCGTTCGGGACGTCCTCGGTCAGCGGGACCGCCCGCTGCCAGAGCTGCTCGAAGACCTTGCTCAGGTACAGCACGAGTCCGGGGTGGCGGAGTTCGAGGGCGACCCGCCGGTCGTCGCTGGCCGGGATGAAGGCGACGGTCCGGTCGATGACGATCAGCCGCTCGATGAGTTCCTCGAGGGTACGGACCTGGATCCTGCCCCCGGATATGCGCTCCACGTACGCGAGCGTCCCCTGGCTGTGCCGCGCGGTGTGCTGGTACAGCGTGCGGATGCGCACCCCGCGGTCGGTGAGCGGCCGGTCGCGCTCCAGTGCCTGCATCAGGGCGTCGGCGGGCCGGCCGCCGCCCGGCTGGATCGTCAGCATCTCCGTCTGGCACTCGGCGGTGGCCGAATTGAGTGCCGCGTTGATGCGGTCGAATCCCTCGAGGACGGTGATGGCGTGGATACTCGCGGTGCTCTGTGTGCTGATCGCGATGAACGGGTCGAAGGAGTCGGTCAGTTCGATCGCGAGCCGGCGGCGTTCCTGGATCTCCCGTTCCAGGGGCTGCAGTCGCTGGGCGAGCGCGACCGACGGCGGGACGGGGCGCAGCCACTTCTCGTCGTCGGGGTCGGGATGAAGCAGCGCGAACTCCAAGAGGCAAGGGGCTGTTTCCACTTCGACCCGCGTGATGCGGCCGGAGTGCAACGCACTGGCGTAAAGGCGTGTTCCTTCGTCACACAACGTGGTGACAGCGTGGGGATGTGTCGGTTGTGAGTAGTTTGTGGGCAAATCTCCACCCCCCAGGGTCCTGAACGTGCAGGAACATGATGCATCGCTGCTGTGGCATTGACGTGCCTGAATGAGCCATCGTCTTGTGACGACGGGGGAGAAGATTCCATCAAGTGAGGACGAAGCCGACTATGCGAGCGAGATTGCTTGGTTCAGTGCTTGCCGCAGTCTTCTCTGTCGCTGTGGCGTCCGGCTCCCTGGGAGCCTCGGGTCTTGATGCCGGGGGTGCCCGGAGCTGGGCCGGCCCGGACAGCGGTTGGACCAGCGTGAAGGCGACCGTGGCGGACAGCGGCTGGACCGCCGCCGAGGCCGTGCCGGGCGACAGCGGCTGGACCGACATCGAGGCCGCGGCGCTCCCGGGCGACAGTGGCTGGACCGTCATCTCCGCGAGCGCAGAAGCATGAGCATTCCTCCCGACGACCGCTCCTTCCGCCGGGAAATGGCCACGGCCTACCGGTCCGGCTGGCACTTCATCGACCTGGTCACCGCCATCCCCTACAGCGGTGACTCGCTGATGGTGACCGTCTTCGGAGAGCCCGTCGTCGTCACCCGCGACGACGACGAGGACGTGCGGGCCTACCGGTGTCTGCGGCGGCCTCGGGGGGCGCCGCAGCCCGTCCGGTGCGCCATCCGGTATGGAATGATCTTCGTGAACCTCGATCAGCGTGACCACCAGCTCACCGGACCGGACATCCCGGACGTCGAGACCATCGCAGCCACCCCCCGCAGTGCCTGACGCGATTCCCCCGTCGTAGTAGATCGCGCAGGTACTTCCCCCCGCAGCGGGGGGGGGGGGGGGGGGGCGTGCAGTGGAGCGCGGCGGGGTGTCTGGTGTGCGGAAGCTGTTGTTGGGCCGCGGGCGGCGGCGGCGGCCCCGCG
>NZ_JBHYXD010000023.1:78917-110394 GCF_042751995.1 Streptomyces sp. NPDC059371
TGTCGGGCGCTCTTCGGCCGCGGGGGGGGGGCCCCAGGCTCCCTGCCCCCCGCCCCCCCCCGGCTGCAGTTTCCGGGGAAATCTCCGGGTTTGAGCCCGTCCGCTCCCGGGGCGCCGCCGGCCGTGGGATGCCCGTCGGCGGTCTCATCCGCGGCCCATCGCCGCCGTGAGTTCGATCTCGATCGCCACCCGGGACGGGTTCGGCGACGGCATGCGCTCGTAGCGTTCCGCGTAGCGCCGTACCGCCTCCGCGACGCGCTCCGGGTCCGTGGTGACCCGCGCCCGCCCCTCCAGCGTCGCCCAGCGCGCGCCGGCCACCTGGCAGACCGCCACTCGCGCCCCGTCCGGCCCGGCCGCCAGGACGTGGGCCACCTTTCTGCTCGACTTGTTCGTGATGACCCGAGCGAGACCGGCCTCGGGGTCGTATGTAACGCCGACGGGCACCACGTGCGGGCTTCCGTCGGGCCGCGGGGTGGTCAGTGTGCACAGATGGCGCTCGCGCCAGAAGCTCAGGTAGGCGGCGTCGGGCTGCCGCGGGTCCACCGGATAGGAAGCCATGAGGCCTGAATCTACGCCTGGTGGGCGTCCGATTTCCCGTCCTTGCAGCCTTGAGTGGAATAGACTCAACTTTGTGTACGCTGGACGAGTCAGGGAACAGTCGGACACCAGGAGGAGGAGAACGCGAACGTGGACGCCGAGCTGACCAACAGGAGCCGGGACGCGATCAACGCGGCAAGCAACCGCGCGGTGCGGGAGGGGCACCCGGACCTCACCCCCGCCCACCTGCTGCTCGCTCTGCTCGAGGGGCAGGACAACGAGAACCTCATCGATCTGCTGGCGGCCGTGGAAGCCGATCAGGCCTCGGTCCGCTCCGCCACCGAACGGGTGCTCGCCGGCCTGCCCAGCGTGACCGGCTCGACCGTCGCGCCCCCGCAGCCGAACCGCGAGACGCTCGCGGTCATCGCCGACGCCGCCGAGCGGGCCAGGGAACTGGGCGACGAGTTCATCTCCACGGAGCACCTGCTCATCGGCATCGCCGCCAAGGGCGGGACGGTCGGCGACGTACTCTCCCAGCAGGGCGCCAGTGCGAAGAAGCTGCTGGACGCGTTCCAGAAGACACGGGGAGGGCGCCGGGTGACGACCGCGGATCCCGAGGGCCAGTACAAGGCGCTCGAAAAGTTCGGCACGGACTTCACCGCCGCGGCCCGCGAGGGCAGGCTCGACCCCGTTATCGGCCGGGACCACGAGATCCGCAGGGTGGTGCAGGTCCTGTCCCGCCGTACGAAGAACAACCCCGTCCTCATTGGCGAGCCCGGCGTCGGCAAGACCGCCGTCGTCGAGGGGCTCGCCCAGCGGATCGTGAAGGGCGACGTACCGGAGTCCCTGAAGAACAAGCGGCTCGTCTCGCTCGACCTGGGCGCGATGGTGGCCGGCGCGAAGTACCGGGGCGAGTTCGAGGAGCGCCTGAAGACCGTGCTCGCGGAGATCAAGGACTCCGACGGGCAGATCATCACCTTCATCGACGAGCTGCACACCGTCGTCGGCGCCGGAGCGGGCGGCGACTCCGCCATGGACGCCGGCAACATGCTCAAGCCGATGCTCGCCCGCGGTGAGCTGCGCATGGTCGGCGCGACCACGCTGGACGAGTACCGCGAGCGGATCGAGAAGGACCCGGCGCTGGAGCGGCGCTTCCAGCAGGTGCTGGTCGCCGAGCCGACCGTCGAGGACACCATCGCCATCCTGCGCGGACTCAAGGGCCGCTACGAGGCGCACCACAAGGTCCAGATCGCCGACTCGGCCCTGGTGGCCGCCGCGAGCCTGTCCGACCGCTACATCACCTCCCGCTTCCTCCCCGACAAGGCCATCGACCTCGTCGACGAGGCGGCCTCACGGCTGCGCATGGAGATCGACTCCTCCCCGGTCGAGATCGACGAGCTCCAGCGTGTCGTCGACCGGCTGAAGATGGAGGAGCTGGCGATCGGCAAGGAGACGGACCCCGCCAGCAGGGAGCGCCTGGAGAGACTGCGCCGCGACCTCGCCGACAAGGAGGAGGAGCTGCGCGGTCTCAACGCCCGCTGGGAGAAGGAGAAGCAGTCCCTCAACCGCGTCGGTGAACTGAAGGAGAAGCTCGACGAGCTGCGCGGTCAGGCCGAACGCGCGCAGCGCGACGGCGACTTCGACACCGCCTCCAAACTGCTCTACGGCGAGATCCCCACTCTGGAAAGGGACTTGGAGGAGGCCTCGCAGGCCGAGGAGGAGGTCACCAAGGACACCATGGTGAAGGAGGAGGTCGGACCGGACGACATCGCGGACGTCGTCGGCGCCTGGACCGGCATCCCCGCCGGCCGCCTCCTGGAGGGCGAGACGCAGAAACTGCTGCGCATGGAGGCGGAGCTGGGCCGTCGTCTGATCGGCCAGACCGAGGCCGTGGGGGCGGTGTCCGACGCCGTGCGGCGCACCCGCGCCGGGATCGCCGACCCGGACCGGCCCACCGGCTCCTTCCTCTTCCTCGGCCCGACCGGCGTCGGCAAGACCGAACTCGCCAAGGCGCTCGCCGACTTCCTCTTCGACGACGAGCGGGCGATGATCCGCATCGACATGTCGGAGTACGGCGAGAAGCACAGCGTGGCCCGGCTGGTCGGCGCGCCTCCCGGGTACGTCGGCTACGAGGAGGGCGGTCAGCTCACCGAGGCGGTGCGCCGCCGCCCGTACAGCGTGATCCTGCTCGACGAGGTGGAGAAGGCGCACCCGGAGGTCTTCGACATCCTGCTCCAGGTGCTGGACGACGGGCGGCTGACGGACGGTCAGGGACGGACGGTCGACTTCCGCAACACCATCCTGATCCTCACCTCGAACCTGGGCAGCCAGTTCCTGAGCGGGCAGAGCCTCGCCGATCCGTCGGCCTCCGAGGAGGAGCGCAGGCGGCAGGTCCTGGAGGTCGTCCGGGCGTCCTTCAAGCCGGAGTTCCTGAACCGGCTGGACGACCTCGTGGTCTTCTCCGCCCTCGACCAGCGGGAGCTGGAGCGCATCGCGCGCCTCCAGATCGACTCCCTGGCGCGGCGGCTCGCCGAGCGGCGGCTCACCCTGGAGGTCACCGACGCGGCGCTGGCCTGGCTCGCCGAGGAGGGCAACGACCCGGCGTACGGAGCGCGCCCGCTGCGGCGCCTCATCCAGACCGCCATCGGCGACCGGCTGGCGAAGGAGATCCTGGCGGGCGAGGTCAAGGACGGCGACACCGTCCGGGTGGACGCCTTCGGCGACGGCCTGATCGTGGGGCCGGCCACGGGCAAGACGTTGTAACCGGCATCCGAATCCGGCAGGGAGGGGTCCGCGGCGTATCCGGCGCGGGCCCTCTCCCTTTGCCGCGCCGATGCCCGGACGTGACCGGATCTTGTCAGCCACCGGAGGACAGGCCCGCCAGAGGTTGCCACTCCCCTGCCCGCATGAGAGAGGATGGCAGCATCCGTACGAAGGGAAATACACGGTGAGCATCGACCCGTCCTCGATTCCGAATTTCGGGGGCCAGCCCGAGCCGCAGTCCGGCGGCCCCGCCGGCCCCGTGGTCCCGGATCAGGACCTCGTGAAGCAGCTCCTGGAGCAGATGGAGCTGAAGTACGTCGTCGACGACGAGGGTGACCTCGCGGCGCCGTGGGAGGAGTTCCGTACGTACTTCATGTTCCGCGGCGAGGGTGACCAGCAGGTCTTCTCGGTGCGGACGTTCTACGACCGGCCGCACCAGCTCGAGGAGAAGCCCGCGCTCCTCGAGTCGATCGACGACTGGAACCGCCGCACGCTGTGGCCCAAGGTCTACAGCCACACCCACGACGACGGCACCGTCCGCCTGATCGGCGAGGCGCAGATGCTGATCGGCACCGGCGTCAGCCTGGAGCACTTCGTGTCCTCCACGGTGAGCTGGGTCCGCGCCGCCATCGAGTTCGACAAGTGGCTCGTCGAGCAGCTCGGCCTGGAGCAGGAGATCAACGAGACGGACAAGCCCGGGGACGACGAGGAAGAGTAGGCCCGTCCTCCCCGCAGGGCCCGTCCTCCCGGCGGCGCTCCGGGTTCGCCGCGCGCACCGACCCCTGGGACACGACGTCCTAGAGCGGGGTGTGCGCGATCACGACCAGATAGGCGCCGTAGACGAACGAGAGCCCGGCCAGGGCACCGACCACGAGGGTCGCGTGCCAGGGCCGGGCTCTCGCCGTTCGCACCAGGGCGCGGGCCAGCGGCAGCAGCAGCGGGAACGCCGGGAGCAGGAAGCGCGGCTTCGACTCGAAGAATCCCGAGCCGCCCACCGCGATGAGCAGCAGGATGCCGCTGTGGACGAGCAGCGGCAGGGGCGCGCGGTCCGCGATCAGCAGCAGGTACAGGAGCACGGCCGCGGCGACGATCACCATGGTCATCGGGAACACGAACCGGTCGCCGTGCAGCAGCAGGCGCTTGACGAGGTGGAGCGACCCCTTGCCGAGGTCGAAGCGCGAGCCCCACAGCCGCTGCACCTGGAAGTAGCCGCGCAGCCAGTCGCCCTCGCGGTGGCCCACCCACAGCACATAGCCGGTCCAGCCCACCGGCGCGAGCGCGGCGCCCGTCCACACCCTGTGGGAAACTTTTCCGCGGCTCCGGCAGATCTCGTGCGCCGCCGCCACGAGGACCGCCGCGGCCACCGCGAAGCCGTTCGGCCTGGCCAGCCCCGCGAGCGCGGCCAGCGAGCCGGCCCACAGCCAGCGCCCGTCGAGCACCGCGTACAGCGACCAGGCGGCGAACGCGGTCAGCACGGGCTCGGTGTACGCCATCGACAGCACCACCGAGTGCGGCAGCAGACCCCACAGCAGCACCAGCGCCGTACCGACCGCACGGCCGTGCAGCCGGGCCCCGATCGCGTACACCCCGCAGGCGGCGGCGGCCGCCGCGGTCCAGGAGACCAGCAGGCCCGCCGAGCCCCCGGTCAGCGGCGTCAGCGTGGTGACCGCCCGTACGAGGGCCGGGTAGAGCGGGAAGAACGCGAGGTCGCTGTGGATCACGGTGGGATGGAAGTAGAGCGTCCTGCCGTAGCCGTGCGCGGCGATCCCCAGATACCAGTTCGAGTCCCAGGACCGGGCGAGGAGGGCGACCGGGTGTCTTCCGGTGGCCCAGGCGGTCCCGGCGAGCACGAGGAGTCCGGCCAGGCGCGCGGCCGCGAACACCCCGAGCGCCGTGATCGCGGCGGACGGCAGGCTGCGTGCGGCGCGGGAGGAGCGGGAGGGGCGGGAGGGCCGGACGGCACGGTCGCCGGGCTCCGGGGGAGCGGGGCGAGCGAGGGTGGTCGGGTGGGTCACACCCCGAACTGTGCGTTCCGCACGGGGTATTCGCGAGCTTTGATCGTCCGTGCGGGTTCCGTTGCGGGACCTCCGGCGCGCCGCCCGCGCGGGGGGTGCGGGCGGTGCTAGACGGCCGGGCCGGCCGGCTCCCCGACGGCTCCGGGACGCCTTCTCGGGATTGGTCCCGAGCCCGCTGGAGGTACTGCCCCGGGAAAGTCCCCCGGGTTCCGGGTTCCGTATTCTTGTCGATGCCAACTGCAACCCTTCCGGGGACTTCCGGACCCTCCCGGACCCTCCCGGACCCTCCCGGACCCTTCCGGGGACTCCCGGAGCTGCTGCCCTCAGGCACTTCCCGGCCCGGAACATTGCCGCCACCGGGCCGTGGCGCGTGGACGGCGGTGCCGCATAATCCTCGCGTGTCACAGACCCCCGCCCCGATACCGGCCCCGATCTCGTCCTGCACCGCGCCCGCGGACGCACCCGTCTGGTCCTCCGAGGAAGCGGCCCGGTGGTCGCACCTCCGCCACGCCCCCTGGGCGCGCCCCCTCTGGTCCGTCCTGGCGCTGCTGATCACCGTCGTGTGGGCGATCGCGGCGGCGCCGGAACCGCCGTGCACCGATGCCGCGCCCTGCGGTGCGGACTGGCCGGGCATGGTGGAGGTGGGCCTGGCCGCGGGTCTGCTGTACTGGCTCGCCCGGCTGCCGGAACTGACGCTGGTCGCGGCCCCCGCGCTGGCGGTCGTCGTGGCCCGGCTGGAACTGCCGGACGCGGGCCCGGACTCCCTCGCCGCGAACCTCTGCGTCCTCGGCGCCCTGGCATTCGGATGGGCCGCCGCCCGTGAACGACTCGCCGCCCGTCGCCGGCAGCGCGACCTGGTGGCGGGCGCCGCGGGTGTACAGCACCCGCTTCCCGAACCCCTCGCGCCTCTGCGCCGCGGAATGATCCCGATCGCGGCCGGGCTGGTCCTTGTCGCGGTCGCCGCGTTCTTCGTGGCTCAGGGACTCTCGGGCATCCGGGACGACGAACGGCACGCGGAGCGTGCGGTCCGTACCGTGGCGAAGGTGGCCGGCGGGAACGACGAGTCGGTCCGGGTCCGTACCGACGACGGGCGGCGGCTGACGCTCGACTCGCTCTACCCGGAGGACCATCGCACCGGGTCCGCCGTGACCGTGCTGGAGGACGGCTCGTGGCGGCGCCTGGCCTCCGAGCCGTACGACGCGATGGGCCCGCAGTTCGGGGTACTGGCCGCCGGTCTCCCCGGGCTCTCCCTGCTCGTCACCGGTCTGCTCGCCCGCCGCCGGGCCGCCGCGCTGCGCCGGGGGCCGGTTCCGGTCCTGCGGGTCGTGGAACGCATGGACGACGACGGCCTGGTCTGGATCTACGCGGGTGACGACACCGCCGCGCGCCTCCCTGTTCTGGGCGCGAATTTCGTCGCCGACGCTCCCGGCACGAACGAGCGGGGCCCGTGGCGCTCAGCCGCCGACGACCGGGACCAGGACTCCTCGCACTCGCACTCGCACTCGACCTCGACCTCGACCTCGACCTCGACCTCGCACTCGACCTCGACCTCGGCCCCGGATCCGGATCCGGATCCGGAAGCACTGTTCTCGTGGGCCGCGCGGCCGCGCGAGGCCCTCCTGTTCGGTTCTCCGTACGACGGTGGTGAGTTGCTGCTCGTCACCACGTTCAGGAAAGCCGAGCCGGCCCTCCTCCGTACGAGCGGCTCCGTCCGCATGCCCTACCCCGGAAGGAAACCGGGGCGCGCCCCGCACCCGGAGGCGGACACCGCGACCGCCGAGGCCCGCGCCGCCGCCGCCCCGGTCCCCGCGACGCTGATCACGACAGGACGCCCGCTGAGCTGGGGACCCGGCGCCCTGGCGCGCGCCGGTGGTGCGGCCCTGGCCCTGAGCATGATCGCGGGTGTGGCCGTCGACACCCGCTCTCTGGTGACGGACGGGATCGACGTGCCGGGGGTCTTCTTCCTGCTCTGCCTGCTGACCTGGCTCGGGACCGCCGCGGAGCTGATCAACTGGCGTGTCACCGCCGACAGTTCCGGGGTGTGGCTGACCGGGGTGTGGAAGGTACGGCATGTGCCGTGGGACCGTCTGCGGCCGGTCCGGTACACCAAGGAAGGGAGCGTGGAGACCAGGCTCCCGGACGGCACCGACTGGCGGCTGCCCGGCCTCGGAATGCCGAAACTGGAACGACGCTTCGGCCTCGACCCCTCCTGTGCCCGCATGGCCCGGGAGGTCAACGCGCTCCGCCACCACCCCGAACTGCGTCCCACCGAAGCGACCGACCGCCGAGCCCGCGGCCTCCCCCTCGGCCCCGCCCTGCTCACCCTCACCACCGCCGTGGCCCTGGCCTGGGCTTTCCACTGACGCACGGAAGCCGCCTGCGTCCGGTCGGCCCAGGTCCCCACCCCCGGGCCGACCGGCGGAGTTCAGGACGCGAGACGACGCAGTCGCCCGGCGGCTTCCTGGAGCACCTCGTCCCGCTTGCAGAACGCGAACCGTACGAACGGTGCGCCCGCCTCGCGGTGGTCGTAGAAGACGGCGTTCGGGATGGCCACGACGCCCGCGCGTTCGGGCAGGGCGCGGCAGAACGCGAAGCCGTCCGTCTCGCCGAGCGGCCGGATGTCGGTGGTGATGAAGTACGTTCCCCGCGGCCGGAAGACGGCGAAGCCCGCCTCGGTGAGACCCGCCGCCAGCACGTCCCGCTTGCGCAGCATGTCCGCGCGGAAGTCCTCGAAGTACGCGTCCGGCAGCGCGAGCGCCTCGGCGACGGCGTACTGGAAGGGTCCCGACGCCACGTACGTCAGGAACTGCTTCGCCGACCGTACGGCGCCGACCAGGGCCGGGGGCGCGGTCACCCAGCCCACCTTCCAGCCGGTGAACGAGAACGTCTTGCCCGCGCTGCCGATGGTGACCGTCCGCTCGCGCATCCCCGGCAGCGACGCCAGTGGCACGTGCTCGGCGTCGTCGAAGACGAGGTGTTCGTAGACCTCGTCCGTCACCACGAGCAGATCCCGTTCGACGGCGATCCGCGCGATCTCCGTCAGCTCCGCGCGCGTGAGGACGGTGCCGGTCGGGTTGTGCGGGGTGTTGATCAGCAGCAGCCGCGTCCGCCCGGTGACGGCGTCGCGCAGCTCGTCGAGGTCGAGCCGGAAACGCCGGTGACCGTCCCCGTCGTCGCCGGTCTCGTCGGGGCGCAGCGTCACGGGTACGCGCGTCCCGCCCGCCATGGCGATCGAGGCCGCGTACGAGTCGTAGTACGGCTCCAGGGCGATCACCTCGTCGCCGGGTTCCAGGAGCGCGAGCAGCGCGGCGGCGATCGCCTCGGTGGCGCCCGCCGTCACCAGGACCTCGGTGTCGGGGTCGTACGACAGGCCGTAGTGGCGTTTCTGGTGCGAGGCGATCGCGGTGCGCAGCTCGGGGACGCCCGGACCCGGCGGGTACTGGTTGCCGCGTCCGTCCCGCAGCGCGCGGACGGCCGCCTCCCGGATCTCCTCGGGACCGTCGGTGTCGGGGAAGCCCTGTCCGAGGTTGATCGAGCCGGTGCTCATCGCGAGGGCGGACATCTCGGCGAAGATCGTCGTCCCGAACTCGGCGAGCCGACGGTTCAGAAAGGGGCGCGCACTGGAGGTCATGCCGGCCATCCTCCGCCCAAGCTCCGGAGTTCCTCAACCCACCTTCGCCGACCGGCACCTGCGCAAGCGCACCGCGCGTCACCTCCGAGCACGGCGGCGCTGCTGCCGGCTGTCGTCATCCGCCGACACCTGCCACCCCCGGACGGCCCACGTCCGTCGCGCTGTGAGCGTCTGGCATGCTGCGCGGGCGATCATGCACAGGCTGGCCGCGTACGGCCGGGGGAGGCGGGACGGACATGACGGAATCGCAGGTGAGCGGGGCCCCGGCCCTGGAGGAGATCCGCTTCCGGCTCGGCATTCGGCAGTGTGTGCCGCCCTTGCTCCTCATGACCGTGTGCGTGTGGTCCGGCACCGTCCTGCGGGCGGTCGCGGATGTCGGCCTTTCGGCGTTCGACGTATGGGCCCTTGTCCTGTGGATCGTGTTGGTGGCGTCCGTGGTTTCACCCTTCGGGACCACGTTGACCCCGTCTGCCGCCCGAGTGCGCGACCTCCGCCGCCGCACCGTCCCGTGGGCGTCCGTGCAGAGTGTCCGCGTCGAGCGGGTCATGGGCGGCCGGGTCGTCGTGCTGTACGAGGCCGGCGGCCACCGAACCCGGCTCCGGGCGCCGATGACCGCTTTTCTTCAAGGGGACCGCGACTTCGACGAGAAGTTCCACGTCATCGGGCAGTGGTGGCCGGCGCACCGCGGCAGCGACTGGGTTCCCGTTCCGCCTCCAGGAACCGGCACACCGAACCGGCGTTGACGCTGCGGGGCTCCCCGCACTTCAGCGCAGGTCAGGAACCGTCCCACTTTTGGATGCTCTGGACTTCCTCAACTCTGCTTTGGGGCGGGAAGCGAGGGGGCATCCCCCTGGCACGCAAGGCGGAACCGAGAAACACGGCCCACGGGGGGCCGCTTCGGGGGAACGGAAGGAGGGTGACGCCATGGTTATCGGCATCATCCTGGCGGTCGTCCTGCTCGTTGTGATCATGGGGATCTTCGGCGGGGGGAAGAAGGGGAAGGGGCGCTCGTCCACGGGCGTGGCCGGGGGCCGGAGGGGACGGCGCTCCTCCCGGAGCGGCGGTGGCGGCGACAGCAGTTGGTGGGCCGGTGGTGCGGGTGGTGCCGCGTCGTCCTGTTCGTCCGGCGGCTCGTCCGGTGGCCACCACGGAGGCGGGCACTCCTGCGGGGGGCATTCGTCGTGCGGAGGCTCGTCCTGCGGAGGCGGGTCCTCGTGCGGCGGGGGCGGATGCGGCGGAGGCAGCTGACACGGGGCAGCCGAGCTCCGAGAGGGACGCACCCGAGCTCCGAGAGGGGATGCACCCGAGCTCCGAGAGGGGACGTATCCGAGCTCCCGGGAAGGGAACCCGTCCGAGATTTCGGAGGGAAGCGTGTCCTCGCGCGCGAAACGTGCCCGTCGGCCGACCATCGCCGGCGGGCGCGTTCGCGCGCCGGGCGCACGTCGTCGTTGAACAGTTGAGCTGTGGAGCCCTCGGGGGGATGGAAACCCCACGAAGTTGGGTAAAAACGCTGTGGCGGCAGCACAGTTCATGATTCCCTCTAAACCACCAAAGCGGCCCTGGTACATCACCAAGCAGCCCTGGGCCGACAGGCCTCGGAAGTCCGTCGGACGGTCCTATCGGGCGCGTCCGCCGGATGCCCTTCCGGCCGGGCCGGCCGGGCCGTTCCCCCGGTGTTGACCGGGTGCGCAGGAACCCCACCTCACCTTTGCGTGCTAGCGGAGCCGACCCATGCTCACGACCCTGAAAACCTCGTACACCGACACGCGCGCGGCCGATCTCGCCTGGGCGCTGGGCCGCGAACCGCTGCCGGCCCTCGCCACTCTCGATCTCGAACTGGATGATGCGAAACTCCAGTTGAGACTCCTCGGCGCGTCCCACCAGGTCCTTCTGGAGGAGGAGCGGGGCAGTTGTTCGGAGACCGTCGCCTGTATCGCCGGCAGCAGCACGCCCCTGCCGCTCGGCGTCGCGAAGAGGTTCGGTGACTGGGAGTACGAGTTCGCGGCCCGCGTCGAGATCCTGTCCCCCGGCTCCTTCGCGGGCCGCGCCCAGGAGTTGCTGGCCCTGGTCTCCGGTCACCCCCAGGGTCTCGCCGGTGTATTCCCCGGCAGCCCGCACGCGTTCACGGCGATGCTCGCCCAGCGGCATGAGGGCCAGGTCCACTGGCGTACGTGGCACGCGTACCCGCAGGACGGTCAGTTGGTCGCGACACGTACGCGAGTCGGCGTACGGACGGAAGCCCTCAGCGCGTCCGGCGTCTGACGGCGATACGAAGAGAGCTTGGGCGCAGGGGACTTGTCCGCGGTGGGGCCGAGGGGGCATGTCCGGGATCGGGATGGGGCCGGGGAGGCGTGTCCGGGATGGGGGTCAGGTTCGTGCTCGGGGTGGGCGTGAGGTTCGTGCTCCGTGTGGGCGGGGGTTCGTGTTCGGTGTGCCCGACGAGGGCCCCGGTTCGCGCGCGAGGGTTCGGGATCGGTGGACCGGGAAGATGCCCAGGTCAACTCAGTACACCAGGAAGAGCAAGGGTTTCCACACGTGTGGGTGACGAGACGTAGTGGCGGCGTGACGTAGCGTTCACGGAGTGATCGAACCGCACGCGCCAGCCCCGCCCGGCGTGCCGCCACCCTGGGGCGTCCAGGGCCAGGCGCGGCTGCCCGTCCGCCCGGGCATCGGCAGGTTCCTCGTCCTCGCGGGCGTGTTCGTCTGCGCGGCCTGCGGACTCGTGTACGAGCTCGAACTCGTCGCCCTCGCCTCGTACTTGATCGGCGACTCGGTCACCCAGGCGTCCATCGTGCTCTCCGTCATGGTGTTCGCCATGGGCGTCGGCTCTCTCGCGGCGAAGCGGCTGCGCCCGTGCGCCGCGGCCGGTTTCGGCGCCGTCGAGGCGATGCTGGCCCTGGTCGGCGGGTGCAGCGCGATGGCCTTGTACGCGGTGTTCGCCTGGACGGGCGGCTGGGGCGGTCTGTGGGCCGACGGACCCCGCTGTCTGCTGGTGGTCTTCTCGCTCACCATCGGCCTGCTCATCGGCGCCGAGGTCCCGCTGCTCATGGAGCTGATACAACGCATCCGCCGCCAGGACCCCGGCGGCGCGGTCGCGGACCTGTTCGCGGCGGACTACGTGGGCGCGCTCGTCGGCGGCCTCGCCTTCCCGTTCCTGCTGCTGCCCCTGCTCGGCCAGCTCTCCGGCGCCCTGCTGACCGGAACGGTCAACGTGATCGCCGGCGGCGCCCTCGTACTCGGGCTGTTCCGGCGCGACCTGACCCGCCGCGCGCGCTGGACCCTGGTCGTCGCCAACGTCGTCGTGCTCGGCCTCCTCGCCTCGGCCGCGATGCTGGTCGACGACTTCGAACGGGCGGCGCGGCACGCCCTGTACGGGGCGGACGCCCGGGTCGCGCTCCGCACCGGCGTCCAGGAGGCCGTCCTCGCCGGCGGCACCCACGGCCGTCCGCTCCGCCTCTTCCTCGACGGCCGCCTGCGCTTCAGCGGCCGCGACGAGCGCCGCTACCACGAGGCGCTCGTCCACCCCGCGATGAACGGACCGCACGCGCGCGTGCTCATCCTCGGCGGCGGTGACGGGCTCGCCGCCCGTGAGGTGCTGCGCCACCCCGGTGTGCGCCGCGTCGACATCGTCGAACCCGACGCGGACGTGGTCCGGCTCGCGCGCCACGACGCCGCGCTGTCCGCCCTCAACGATCACGTGTACGACGACCCCCGGGTCCACGAGATGACGGCGGACGTCTTCGGCCGGCTGCGCCTGGACCGGTCGACGTACGACGTCGTCGTCTCGGACCTGCCCGACCCCTGTGTCACCGCCGCCACCAAGCTGTACTCGCAGGAGTTCTACGGCCTCGCGCGCCGCGTGCTCGCGCCCGGCGGGCGTCTCGTGGTCCACGCCGGGCCGCTGGCCGACCGGCACCGGGCGTTCTGGACGGTCGACGCGACGATCCGGGCGGCGGGCCTGTCCACCAGGCCCTACCGCGTCGGCGGCCGGGCCCCGGGCGCGGCGGGTGCCCCGGGCGACTGGGGATTCATCCTCGCCTCCCGGGCGCCCGCGCCCCTGCGGCTGGACTCCTCCTGCCCGCGGCTGCGCACCCTCACCCAGGCTGCCCTGGCCGCGGACGCGCGCGCCGCCTCCCGCAGTCGCGGGGACCGTCCGCTCCCGCCCTCCACGCTGGTGCATCCGCGGTACACCGACTGAGGGGGAGGTCCAGGAATCCCGGGATACGCGGGTGCGCTCCGGTTCGTGCTGGGTAGGCTCGGCTGACATGGAGCATGAGGTGTTCGTTCCGTTTCCGGCCGGGCGGCTGCGAGAGGTGCTGTCCGATCCCGTCCGGGTCGCCCGCGCGATCCCGGGTCTTCAGCAGGACGCGTCGGCCGGGGCCGACAGCGCGGCGGAGGCCGACGGGGGCTCGCCGCCTGTCTCCGGGACCGGACAGGTCGACGCGGACGGGTCCTCGCGTGCCGGGCAGGGGCAGGGCGCGAGCGTCGCCGGGCGGCTGAAGGTCCGCGTCGCCGGTCACACGATCACCTATCGCGGCGCGTTCCGTGTCTCCGCCCAGGGCGACGGCTCGTACGCCGTCGAGGGCGACGCCACGGAGGTGCGCGGTGGCGGTGCGGTGAAGCTGGCGCTGACCCTGCGGCTTCTCCCCACCGACGGCGGCACCACCCTCGCGTTCGGCGGGACGGCCTCCGGCGACGGCCGCGTGGCGGAACTCCCGCACGACGCCGTGGCCTCGGCGGGCACCCGCCTGCTGACACGCTTCGGCGAAGCCCTGGCGGCGGACCTCGCCTCACAACCCGGCTCCAGCTCCGGCTCCGGCTCCGGTTCCGGCTCCGGCTCCGGCTCCGATGCCGGTACTGGATCGCGATCCGAGGCCGCGGCCGAGCCCACACCGGCCCCCGAGGCCGGACGAGCGCCTGAAGCCGGCCCGGCATCCGAGGGCGGACCCGGAACCGACCCCGGACCCGATCCGCAGACAGGTGTCGAGGCCGAAGCCGAAGCCGAGGCCGAAGACGGCCCCGAGCCGGAAGCCGGACAGGCGGCCGCCGCCGAATCCGAGGTCGGGCCCGCGCCCGACGCCGAACCCGATACCGAACCCGATACCGAACCCGACGCCGGATTCGAGGCCGGATTCGAGGCCGACGTGACCTCCTCCCCGCTCGGCCCCGAGGGCGAGGACGACGAGTTCGACGGGGAGGACTTCGTGGCGGAGACCGGGGAACCGAGGCGGGCGGACGCGATGGCCGAGGCGGCGCACGCGCGGCGGACGATGATCGGGCGCAGCGCGGAGGAGGTCGACCACGCCCCGCCGCGCGGCCGCTACGCCCCCGTCCCCCCGCCGGAGGCCACCGCCGCACGAGCCACCCTCCGCTGGGCGGCCCCCGCGGCGGCCCTGGCGCTGGCCTCGGCGATCGCTCTCACCCGTGCCCTGCGCAAGCGCCGTTGAGCCGGTGACGAGGCCGCGGGAATCGCACGGCGCTCCCGAGCGGTGACGAGGGCGGGGGAACCACACGGTGCTCCCGCCCCAGTAGGGTCGGCTCCGTGAGTAACGAAGACATCACGCTGACCGCGGATGACGCGGAGGTGACCGTGACGCCGGGCAACGGCGGACGGGTCGGGAGTCTGCGGGTCGGCGGCGTCGAACTGCTGCGGCAGGGCGCGAAGTTCGGGTGCTTCCCGATGGTTCCGTGGTGCGGACGGATCCGCGACGGCCGGTTCCTCGACGGTGCCACCGTCCGGCAGATGCCGCTCAACTCCCCGCCGCACGCCATCCACGGCACCGCCCGCGACGGCGCCTGGAAGCGGGCCCGCGTCACCGCGGACGAGGCCGTGATCACGTACGACCTGGTCGAGCCCTGGCCGCACCCCGCCCGCGTCACCCAGGCGTTCGCCCTCACCGGGGACAGCCTGGCGATCACCATGGCGGTGGAGACGTACGGGGAGTCGTTCCCGGCGCAGATCGGCTGGCATCCCTGGTTCAACAGGAACCTGGGGGACGGCGGTGAGGACGCCCGGGTGGACTTCCTGCCCGCCTGGCAGGAGGAGCGGGGCGACGACCACCTGCCCACCGGCCGCCGCCTCGACCCGGCACCCGGCCCCTGGGACGACTGCTTCGGCATGCCGGAGGGCGTCGACGTCACGCTCACCTGGCCGGGGCGGCTGGAGCTGAAGGTCGCGAGCCGTGAGCAGTGGGTCGTCGTCTACGACGAGCAGGAGGCCGCCGTGTGCGTGGAGCCGCAGACGGGTCCGCCGAACGGGCTCAACACGCACCCCCGGCTGGTCACACCCATCGAGCCCCTCGAAGCCACCACGACCTGGAGCTGGCGGCGCCTCTAAGCTGGCCTCCATGAGTGATGTACGCGGCACGCTGCTGCAGCAGATCAAGGACAAGGCCGTGGTGCACGGCAAGGTGACCCTCTCCTCGGGTCTTGAGGCCGACTACTACGTGGACCTGCGCCGGATCACGCTCGACGGCGAGGCCGCCCCGCTCGTCGGGCAGGTCCTCCTCGACCTCACCGCCGGCCTGGAGTTCGACGCGGTCGGCGGGCTGACCATGGGCGCCGACCCGGTCGCCGGGGCGATGCTGCACGCCGCCGCCGCCAAGGGCCGCAGGCTGGACGCGTTCGTCGTCCGCAAGGCCGCCAAGGCGCACGGACTGCAGCGCCGTGTCGAGGGTCCCGAGATCAAGGGCCGGCGGGTCCTCGTGGTCGAGGACACCTCGACGACGGGCGGCTCCCCGCTCGAGGCCGTCCAGGCCGTCCGTGAGGCCGGGGCCGAGGTCGTCGGCGTCGCCACGATCGTCGACCGCGCCACCGGTGCCGCCGAGAAGATCGAGGCCGGCGCCGGTGTTCCGTACCTCTTCGCCTACTCCAAGGGCGAGTTGGGGCTCGACTGACGACGCTCCCGCGGGACCCCGCCGAACGCCGGGTCCCGCATGTCGGACGGGGTGTCTGTCGTAACCGGCGGCGTCTGGAAAGATGGGGCCGACGATGACGTCGCCCCCCTAGGTCAGGGCCATAAGCACCAGTCCCGTCGTACCGCAGCAGCAGTACGCAGACCCGCACATACAAGGAGCGGACAGATGCCCATCGCAACCCCCGAGGTCTACAACGAGATGCTCGACCGGGCGAAGGCAGGCAAGTTCGCCTACCCGGCCATCAACGTGACCTCGTCCCAGACCCTGCACGCTGCGCTGCGCGGCTTCGCGGAGGCCGAGAGCGACGGCATCATCCAGATCTCCACCGGTGGTGCGGAGTTCCTGGGCGGTCAGCACAAGAAGGACATGGTCACGGGCGCCGTCGCGCTCGCCGAGTTCGCGCACATCGTCGCCGCGAAGTACGACATCACGGTCGCGCTCCACACGGACCACTGTCCCAAGGACAAGCTGGACGGCTACGTACGTCCGCTGCTCGACATCTCCGCCGCGCGCGTCGCCAAGGGCGAGAACCCGCTGTTCCAGTCCCACATGTGGGACGGCTCGGCCGAGACCCTCGCCGACAACCTGGCCATCGGCCAGGAGCTGCTGGCGAAGGCCGTCGCCGCGAAGATCATCCTCGAGGTCGAGATCACCCCGACCGGTGGCGAGGAGGACGGCGTCAGCCACGAGATCAACGACGAGCTGTACACGACCGTCGACGACGCGCTGCGTACCGCTGAGGCCCTCGGCCTGGGCGACAAGGGCCGCTACCTGCTCGCCGCCTCGTTCGGCAACGTGCACGGTGTGTACAAGCCGGGCAACGTCGTCCTGCGCCCCGAGCTGCTCAAGGACCTCCAGGAGGGTGTCGCCGCCAAGTACGGCAAGGCGAGCCCGTTCGACTTCGTCTTCCACGGCGGCTCCGGCTCCACCGCCGAGGAGATCGCCACCGCGCTGGAGAACGGCGTCGTGAAGATGAACCTCGACACCGACACCCAGTACGCCTTCACCCGTCCGGTCGTGGACCACATGTTCCGCAACTACGACGGCGTCCTGAAGGTCGACGGCGAGGTCGGCACGAAGTCGAAGTACGACCCGCGCACCTGGGGCAAGCTCGCCGAGGCCGGAATGGCCCAGCGCGTGACCGAGGCCTGCGCCGCCCTGCGTTCCACGGGCACCCGCCTCAAGTAGTCGACCGGGGACCGTCCGGTGGTCGTACGGCCACCCGCTGATCGTCCCCGGGGAAAGGCCCGGCACCTGCCATGGTGCCGGGCCTTTCCGTATGCTCCGAGGTATGGCTGTGCCTGCGCGCGACGCATCGGACGGCAGACCCGCGGACGGCGGACCCGCGGTACGGATCGCCTCCCCGACGGGGAAATGGATCCTGCTGACCACCGTCCTCGGCTCCGGCATGGCCCTGCTGGACTCGACCGTCGTCAATGTCGCCCTGCCGACCATCGGCCGTGACCTGGACGCGAGCCTCGCCGCCCTCCAGTGGACCGTGAACGGCTACATGCTCTCGCTGGCCGCGCTGATCCTGCTGGGCGGTTCGCTCGGGGACCGGTTCGGGCGCCGGAAGATCTTCGTCCTCGGCGTGGTGTGGTTCGCCGCCGCCTCACTGCTGTGCGGGCTCGCGCCGAACGTGGGCGTGCTCATCGCGGCCCGCGTCCTCCAGGGTGTCGGCGGGGCGCTGCTCACCCCCGGTTCGCTGGCGATCATCCAGGCCTCCTTCCATCCGGACGACCGGTCCCGTGCCATCGGCCTGTGGTCGGGCTTCGGGGGCGTGGGGGCCGCCGTCGGGCCGTTTATGGGCGGCTGGCTGGTGGACGGGCCGGGCTGGCGCTGGGTGTTCCTGCTGAACATCCCCGTCGCGCTGGTGTGCGTCCCGGTCGCCCTGCGCCACGTGCCCGAGTCCGCCGGGGACACCGCCCGCCCGACGGAGGCCGCCGGGGACACCGCCCGCCCGAGCGGGGCCGGAAGCGGGGGAGTGCCTGCCCACCGCCGCTTCGACGTCCTCGGCGCCGTCCTCGGCGCGCTCTCGCTCGCCCTGGTGACATACGCCCTGATCGAGGCCCCGGGCGGTTCCGTCCTGGTGCCGGTCGCGGCGGTCGCGGGCGTCGCGGCGGGGGTGGCCTTCGTGTACGTCGAGCGGCGGCGGCCCGATCCGATGATGCCGCTCGACATCTTCGCCTCGCGCCAGTTCACGGCCGTCAACCTGGTGACCCTGTGCGTCTACGCGGCGTTCGGCGGCTTCTTCTTCCTGACCGCGCTCCAGCTCCAGGTCGTGGCGGGCTACTCGGCGCTCCAGGCCGGCACGGCACTCCTGCCGACCACGGTCCTGATGCTCCTCTTCTCCGCCCGCTCCGGCGAACTCTCCCAGCGCATCGGTCCGCGTATCCCGCTGACGGTCGGGCCGCTGCTGTGCGCGACGGGCATGCTGCTGATGCTGCGGGTCGGCAAGGACGCGTCGTACGGGGCCGACGTGCTGCCCGCGCTGCTGGTGCTGGGCCTGGGCATGGTGACCCTGGTGGCGCCGCTGACCGCGACCGTCCTGGCCTCGGTGGACACCGGGCGGGCGGGTCTGGCCAGCGGGATCAACAACGCGGCCGCCCGCGCGGCCGGGCTCGTCGCCGTGGCCGCGCTGCCGCTGCTCACCGGGATGGGGCCGGAGGCGTACCGCTCGGCGGACGCCTTCGACGCGGCGTTCCGCCGGGCGATGCCGCTGTGCGCGGGCGTGCTGGTGGTCGGCGCGGTGCTGGCCTTCACGACCGTGCGCCGTCCGCCGCCCGGCTGCCTGCGCCCCGAGTGCCGCAGGCACGGTTCCCTGACCACGCCCCCGCTGGAGCCGGAGCGCTCCCGGGGCGTCCTCGGGGGCGGCGGCTCCCCCGGCTCCCCCGGCTCCCCCGGGACCGAGCCTTCCGGCGCTGGTCCGGCTTCGTGACCGTGTGACCGTGCCGGTGCTGTCGATCCGGTCGGCGATCAGCGATCAGGGTCGGCGATCAGCGGCTGGCGGTCGGCGGTCGACGTACGCAGGACGATTTCTCCGGTTGGCGTGAACACGTTCGGCAGGTGCCGGCCGTGGTCTCACTCCGGAAGGGATCGTTCCCCGGCTGCCGTGGGCAGGCGTTACCGATCACCGGCAATGCAGCAGACTGGAACCCATGACGATTCACGAGAACCTCCTCGGGGGACCGCCCCCGACCCGTCTGCCCGACGACCCGGAGCCGCGCGAGCTCCTCGCGAACGGCACGGCCCCCACCGACGTCGCCGCGAAATACCCCACCTCCTCGCTCGCCTGGGCGCAGCTCGCCGACGACGCGTTCGAGCGGGGCAGCGTCGTCGAGTCGTACGCCTACGCCCGTACCGGCTACCACCGCGGCCTGGACTCGCTGCGCCGCAACGGCTGGAAGGGCCACGGCCCGGTGCCCTGGGAGCACGAGCCGAACCGCGGCTTCCTGCGTGCCCTGCACGCCCTCGCCCGCGCCGCGCAGGCGATCGGCGAGCAGGAGGAGTACGAGCGCTGCAGCCAGTTCCTGAAGGACTCCTCGCCGGCGGCGGCCCAGACGCTCGGCTAGACCGGCATCGACGGGGAGCCCTGTTCGCGGGGCGCTCCGGCACGGTCCGCCTGGTGTGACCAGGCGGACCTTGCGGTTTCGGGGGACGATTGTGGAGGATGCCCGGTGGGGACCGGGGCCCCCGTGTCGGTAACGGCAGGGGCGGACCGCTACCCGGAGCACATCTCAGGAGACAGCGATGTCCCACCAGGCTCAGCCCCCGCAGGCTCAGGAGCCCGAGACCCCGCATCTCGACTTCCAGGGCACGACCCCGTACGAGGACTACGTACAGGCGGACGTGCTCACCCACCTCCAGCACACCCTCTCCGACGACCCCGGAGAGATGGTCTTCCTGGTGACGACCCAGGTCATGGAGCTGTGGTTCACGGTCATCGTCCACGAGTGGGAGACCGCGGCCAAGGCGCTGCGCGCGGACGACATCCCCGTCGCGGTGGCCGCGCTGAAGCGGTCCGTGCGTGAGCTGGAGGCGCTCAACGCGTCCTGGCGTCCGCTCGGACAGCTCACGCCCGCGCAGTTCAACTCCTACCGCTCGGCCCTCGGCGAGGGTTCCGGCTTCCAGTCGGCGATGTACCGGCGCATGGAGTTCCTGCTCGGCGAGAAGTCCGCGTCGATGCTCGTCCCGCACCGGGGCGCGCCGCGTGTGTACGCCGAGCTGGAGAAGGCACTGCACGAGCCGAGCCTGTACGACGAGGTGCTGCGGCTCCTCGCGCGGCGCGGCCACGCGATCCCGGCCTCGGTGCTGGAGCGTGACGTGTCGCTGCGCTACGAGCCCGTGGCCGAGGTGCAGGCCGCGTGGACGGCCCTGTACGCCGGTGACGACACCGACGAGCTCGCCCGTCTCGGCGAGGCGCTGACCGATGTCGCCGAGCTGGTGTGGCGCTGGCGCAACGACCACCTCGTCGCGACCCGGCGGGCGATGGGGTCGAAGACCGGCACCGGCGGCAGCGCCGGAGTGGCCTGGCTGGAGAAGCGCGCGCAGAAGAACGTGTTCCCCGAGCTGTGGACAGCGAGGTCCTATGTCTGAGCGAGCCCACGTGTCCGCGCTCGCCGCGCGGGCGGCCGAGCTGGATTCCGCCGACGAACTCGCCGGACTGCGCAAGCGGTTCGTGCTCGACGACGTGGTGTACCTGGACGGGAACTCGCTCGGCGCGCTGCCGGCCGAGGTACCCGGCCGGGTCGAGGACGTCGTCCGCAGGCAGTGGGGCGAACTGCGCATCCGCTCCTGGGAGGAGAGCGGCTGGTGGACCGCGCCCGAGCGGATCGGCGACCGCATCGCCCCGCTGGTCGGCGCCGCGCCCGGTCAGATCGTGGTCGGCGACTCGACCAGCGTGAACGTCTTCAAGGCCCTGGTGGGTGCCGTACGGCTGGCGGGCGAGGGGCGCGACGAGATCCTCGTCGACGCGACGACGTTCCCGACGGACGGGTACATCGCGGCGTCGGCGGCCCGTATGACGGGCTGTGAGCTGCGTCCGGTCGACCCGGACGAGCTGTCCTCGGCGCTCGGCCCCCGCACGGCGGCCGTGCTGCTCAACCACGTCGACTACCGCACCGGCCGGTGCTACGACCTGCCCTCCCTCACCGCCGCGATCCACGCGGCGGGCGCGCTCGCCGTCTGGGACCTGTGCCACACCGCGGGCGCCCTGCCGGTCGGTCTCGACGAGCACGGGGTGGACCTGGCGGTCGGCTGCACCTACAAGTACCTGAACGGCGGCCCGGGTTCGCCCGCGTACCTCTACGTCCGCGCCGGTCTCCAGGACCGCTTCGACTCCCCGCTGCCCGGCTGGAACTCGCACGCCGAGCCCTTCGCGATGAGTTCGTCGTACGAGGCCGCGCCGGGCGCGCTGCGCGGACGGGTCGGCACACCGGACATCCTGTCGATGCTGGCCCTGGAAGCGGCGCTGGAGGTGTGGGACGGCGTCTCGATCGAGAGCGTCCGCGCCAAGTCGCTCGCCCTGACCGACTTCTTCCTGGAGTGCGTGGCGGCGTACGTCCCCGAGGGCCGTGTCGAGTCCGTGACCCCCTCCGCGCACGCGGAACGGGGCAGCCAGGTGGCCCTGCGCTGTGCGGACGCGGGCGCGGTGATGAAGCGCCTGATCGACAACGGAGTGGTCGGCGACTTCCGTCACCCGGACATCCTCCGCTTCGGCTTCACCCCCCTGTACGTCGGCTTCGCGGACGCGGAACGAGCGGCGAGGGTCCTGGCGGAGACGCTCGGCTGATTTCAGCCCCGGCCGGGGAAATTTCAGCCCCGGCTGGGGAAATTTCAGCCCCTCCGGCGTTTGAGGAGCGGGGTTCTGGGGCGGAGCCCCAGGCATGGGACGGGTAGGGGCGGAGGGGGCGAAATTCCCTCCGCCCCTACCCGTACGCCGGATATCTGCTCGCCCGGGGGCTACGGAAAAGGAGAACAGCCCCCCTTGACCGAGAGTGACAGCCCGCTGCCGACGCACGTCACCGGCCTGATACCGTCCCCGCAAACGGCCGAATTGTTCCCTCGCCCACCAAATCCGTTTCACCGCTGAGAGGTTGGAGCATGCAGGACGACGCCGCACCCCGGGACCGCGACGACGCCGCCATCGCGCGCGACGCCGCCGAAGAGGCGTCAGCCTTCTCGCACCCGCCCGTGGACCCGGACGTCACCCTGGCGTACGGCGACCATCCGGACCAGGTGATCGACTTCTACGCCCCGCGCGACACCGACCCGGAGGTCCTCACTCCTCTCGTGGTCGTGCTGCACGGCGGCGCCTGGCGTGCCCCGTACGACCGCCGCCACATCACCCCGTTCGCGGACTTCCTGACGCGCCGCGGATTCGCCGTGGCGAACGTCGAGTACCGCCGGGGAGAGGCGGGTTCACCCGCTGCCGAGGGGCCCGCGATCCCCGCGCAGGGCGGCCCCGCCGACCCCGGGCGGGACGACGCGGCCTCCTCCGGGGCGGGCGACACCGCGACCGGGGCCCCGGTCGCCGGCCGCTGGCCCGACACCTTCGACGACGTGGCGGCCGCACTCGACGCGCTGCCCGCCCTCGTACGCAAGGCACTTCCCCAGGCCGACCCCCGGCGCATCGTGATCACCGGCCACTCGGCGGGCGGTCACCTGGCCCTGTGGGCCGCGGCCCGCCATCTCCTGCCCGCCGACGCGCCCTGGCACATCGAGCGCCCCGCACCGCTGCGCGGCGTCGTCGCCCTCGCTCCCATCGCCGACTTCGAGGTCGCGGAGAAACTCGACGTGTGCGGCGGCGCCTCCCGCCAACTCCTCGGCGGGGAAACCACGTTCGCGGAACGTCTGCCCTACGCCGACCCGGTCCGCCTGCTCCCCACCGGCATCGCCACCACACTCGTCCAGGGCCGCACCGACATCGTCGTCCCGCAGGCGGTCGCCGAGTCGTACGCGGACGCGGCGGCCAAGGCCGGCGAGGTGGTGGGTCTGACGCTGCTGGAGGGCGTCGGTCACTTCCCGCTGATCGATCCGGCCGCCGACGCCTGCGCCGTGGTGGCGGAGGAGATCGCGCAACTGGCCTGGTAGCCGCTACAAGAGCCTGGCGAAAAAGGGGAGTTGATTCCCCCTCCCGCGAACCCCGGTCATACCCGTAGTACCTGAGAGCTACCTCTCGGATGGGTTCCCCAGCGGGACGCGGACGACATGTGACGATCCGTAATTTCCTTTCCAGCGGCGCCCGACGACCGGGCGGACGGGGAGGGACGGACACCATGGATCGGCGTCTGCGTCGGATGTCGGGCGCCCGGCATCGGGGTTGGGCGGCTCGGGACCGGCGTTCGCGTCGGGAGGTGCGGGTTTCCGCACGCGAGCGGAACCCGCGTCGGGCGGTGCGGGCCAGGAACCTGTCCTGGGCCGCGTTGGCGGGCCGGCTGCGGCGGGCGCTGCTCGCCGTGACGGTCGTGGCCGCCGTCGTCGTCCCGGTGTCCGGTGCCGCACGCCCCGAGATCCCCGCGCCGACACCCGCGGTCCTCGCACCGCTGACGGCGTCGGCTCTGGGTCAGGTGTACGCGGCCAACCGGGCGGACGCCGCAGAGGCCGCGCGGATGGCCGCGGACCACGGTGACCGCACCCGGGCCGCCGCGGACCGGGCCATGGCCTCGCCCTCACGCCACTTCCTCGCCTTCGACGGCCGGGGTACCGGCCGTGCCGTCGAGGTCTTCGGCGATCTCGCCCACGCCGACCGCGTGGCCGTCCTGGTCCCGGGCTCGGACACCACGCTGGAGACGTACGGCCGCTTCCGCGCCGGCGCCCGCGCCCTGCACGACCGGCTCGGCACGCGCGGTGCCGTCCTGGCCTGGCTCGGCTACGAGACGCCGGGCACCGTGAGTACCACGGTCCTGACGGCGGACCGTGCCGAGGACGCGGCTCCGCGACTGAGGGAGTTCCTGGGCCGACTGCGCGGAGTCGTAGGCCGGTCGGCGCACGTCTCCCTGCTGTGCCACTCGTACGGCACGGTGGTCTGCGGCCGTGCCGCCCAGGGCCTGGATGTGAGCGACATCGTCGTCCTCGGCAGTCCGGGCACCGGTGCCTCCTCGGCCGCCGCGCTGCACACCCCCGCACGCGTCTGGGCCGCCCGGGGCTCCGCCGACTGGGTCGCGCACGTACCGCACACGAGCCTCGGTCTCTTCGGCACGACCGTCGGCTTCGGTACCGACCCGGTGTCGCCGTCCTTCGGCGCCCGGGTCTTCAGGGCGGGCTCCGCCGGCCACAGCGACTACTTCGCGCCCGGCTCCGAGTCGCTGGCCAACCTCACTCGCATCGTCCTCGGCGACACCTCGGAGGTGACCCGTGCATGACCTGACCGGCACGACCGTTCCGAAAGCCACGACCGGCACGACCGCGCTGACCGGCTTACGCACCGCGATCCACCGCATCGACCGGTCCACCCCCGTGGAGCGGGACCGCGCCGTGGACGCCCTGCGCGCCCTCGCGATCCTGGGCGTGGTCCTGGGCCACTGGCTGGTGACGGCGCTCGTCGCGGACGGCGGCGCGCTGCGCGCGGCAAGCCCGTTGCGGTACATGCCCTGGCTGACCCCGGTCTCCTGGACCTTTCAGACGCTCGCCGTGTTCTTCCTGGTGGGCGGCCACGTGGCGACGAAGAGCCACGCGTCGGCACGGGCCCGCGGCGCGACGTACGGACAGTGGCTGCGCGCCCGCATGGGACGTCTTCTGAGGCCGGTGGCGGCGGTGCTGACGCTCTGGGCGGTGGCGACCGGCTGCCTCCTGGTGGCCGGCGCGGACTTCCGCACGGTGCACACCCTGGTGAAACTGGCGCTGTCCCCGCTCTGGTTCCTGGTCGTCTTCGCCGGACTGACCGCGGCGACGCCGCTGCTCACCCGGCTGAACCCGCTGTGGCCGCTCGCCGTCGTTCTCCATGTGGACATCGTCCGATTCGGCTTCGGCGGCCCGGCGTGGCTCGGCTGGGTGAACCTCGCGGCCGGCTGGCTGGTGCCCTACGCCCTCGGTGCGGCCTGGACACGCGGAGAGCTGGAGCGGCCGCGCGCGGGCTGGGTGCTGTTCGGCGGTGGCGCGCTCGCGACGGCCGCCCTGGTGCTGGGGGCCGGATATCCGGCGTCCATGGTCGGCATACCGGGGGCCGCGGTCTCCAACCTCGACCCGCCCACGTTGGCCGTGGTCACCTTCGGCCTGGCCCAGTGCGGGCTCGCCCTGCTGCTGCGCGGGCCGCTGCGCCGGGTGACGCGGCGCCCGGCGGTCTGGGCCGGCATCGCCTTCGCCAACCTCTCCGCGATGACGATATTCCTCTGGCACCAAACATCCCTGATGGCGGTGTCCGCTGTCGGTCTGCTCGCGGGCCGGCTTCCCGGCCTGCACACCACCCCCGATTCCCTGGTCTGGGTGGCCGCGCGGGTCGCCTGGCTGCCCGTCTTCGGCTGTGCTCTCACTCTGTGCTGGTTCGCTTTCAGCGTCCACGAGCGGGGACCCCGCCGGCCGACCGGCGGCCCGTCCCGGGTCGTCCGCGTTCACCGCGGCCCCGGCCGGGCCACACCCAAGGCGGCGCCTCGTGCCTAGGGTGGACGGCGTGACCAGCGAGGAGCACCGGCCCCCGATCGGCAAGCGGATTAACCCCTCTGACGCTCCCTCACGCAGATCCGAGCACCCCGTCACCAGCCCGACCGTGACCTCTGCCCCGATCTCCGACCCGATCTCCGCCCCGACCTCCGACCCGACCGTCTCGCCCGTCGGCCGCGGTCCCCGTGGCGGCGCGCGCCTGCGGGCACTCGCCCAGGTCCCTTCCCTGCCGCTGCCGTTCCTGCGGGGAATCTTGGCCGAACTCGCGGTGTCGGCGGTCGCGCCGCTACCTCCCTTGTCCCGGCCGCGCCGGCTGAACCGACTGCCGCACGTCCTGGTGTGTTTGATCGCCCTCGGGCTCGGGCTGGCGGCCATGGACGAGTTGAGCAACGCTTACCGACTGGGATTCCCGCTGGGCACACTCAGCGGCTTCGCGCTGGGCTCGGCCGTCGCGCTCGCGCTGTGGCGCCCCGTACCGGCCTGGTGGCTGTCGCTGGGTGCCACCGTGATCGCGGCCGTCGTCGCTCGCGCCGGCCTGGTCGCCGACATCACCGGACCCGGAACGCGGTCGGGACCGGACTGGCCCTGGAGCACACCCGCGATCATGGCGCAGGCGGTTGTCCTCTTCCTGCTCGCCCTGCGGTCGCCCACGCGCGTCGCCGTCGGCGCGCTGTCCCTGACCGCTCTGGCGACCTACGTCCTGCAGGGTCTGGCGGGCGGACCCACGAGGAGTGGGCCCAACCCTCCGGCGGTCCCGCTCGGCGGATCGCCCTATCAGGCGACGGGAATGTCGGCGATGGTCGTCTTCGCCGCGGTCGTCATCCTCGGCACGGCGCTGCGCGGTCGCCGCGTGGCCCGTACCCAACTGGTCGAGCAGGCCTCGCTGACCGAAGAGGAGCGCGCACGCCGCACGGTCCTGGAGGAGCGCAGCCGCATCGCCCGCGAACTCCATGATGTGGTCGCCCACCACATGTCGGTGATCTCCATTCAGGCACAGGTCGCCCCGCACCTGGTCGAGAATCCGACCGACGAACTGAAGGAGAACCTGGCGGGCATCAGGCAGAACGCCCTGGAGGCGCTGACCGAGCTGCGCCGAGTGCTCGGCGTGCTGCGTTCGGAGAACCCGGAGGACCCGTACGGCCTCGGTGCCGGGGCGGGCGTCGCGCCGGACGCCCCACAGCCCACGCTCAGCCGTCTCGACGCCCTGGTCGAGAACACCCGCGCGGCGGGACTGGACGTGACCACGGAGATCGCGGGCGAACAGCTTCCGCTCGCTCCGGGCGTGGAGCTGTCGGCGTACCGGATCATCCAGGAGGCGCTGAGCAACGCCCTTCGCCACGCGCCGGGTTCTGCGGTCAAGGTGGAGCTCTGGCACTTCCCGAGGGGCCTCCAGGTGAGGGTCGTCAACTCGCGGCCCCAGTACCCCGCTCCGCCTTCCCCGGGCGCGGGGCACGGACTGCTCGGTATGCGAGAGCGCGTGGCGATGCTGGGTGGCACCCTCGTGACCTCGAAGACGTCGTGCGGAGGGTTCGCGGTGGCGGCCTTCCTCCCGGGCAACGGCGCCGCGTCCGCCGACGGAGCCGCCCGGACCGACGACACCTTGACCGGCCCGCGACGAGAAGAGACGTCATGACGACCGTGAGCGGCACCATCCGCGTACTGATCGCCGACGACCAGCAGATGGTCCGCCAGGGATTCACCGTGCTGCTCGACACGCACCCGGGCATCGAGGTGATCGGCCAGGCGGTCGACGGACTCGACGCGGTCCGCCAGGTCGCCGAACTCGACCCGGATGTCGTCCTGATGGACATCCGCATGCCCGAACTCGGCGGCATCGAGGCGACCCGTCGCATCACCACGGACACCCCGCACATCAAGGTCCTGGTGCTGACCACCTTCGACCTCGACGAATACGTCTACGAGGCGCTGCGCGCCGGCGCGTCCGGCTTCCTCCTCAAGGACGCCTCGGCCGATCAGCTCGCGGAGGCGGTCCGCGTCGTCGCGGCCGGCGACGCCCTCCTCGCCCCAGGCATCACCCGCCGCCTCATCGCGGAGTTCTCCCGCCTCGGCGCCACCCCGCGCGCACCCCTCAAGCAACGCGTCGGCGACCTCACCGAACGCGAGACGGAGGTCCTGGCCCACATCGCCCAGGGCCTCTCCAACGCCGAGATCGCCCAGCGCCTGGTGGTGGCCGAGCAGACCGTGAAGACCCACGTCGGCCGCATCCTGGTGAAACTGGGTCTGCGTGACCGCACCCAGGCGGCGGTCTTCGCCTATGAAACGGGCCTGGTCCGTCCCACGGGCTACTGACCCACCCCGGCCCTGCCCTGCCCGTTGGAGCCCCCGGCCCTACCCGTAGTACCTGAGACGGACCTGCAAGGACCCTCCTCGCAGGTGACGACCCCACCCCCCGCCCGGGCCTACCGTTCTGAGCGTGACCGAGACGACCCAGACGCAGACGACGTCCCCGCCCCCCGGCGGTGCCGGGGCCAAGCCCCGCAGCCCGGAGTACCGCCTCGCGGCGGACGCCGTGCGCGGACTGCGGCAGGACATGTTCCACGACGCCTTCGCCTACCGCCCGCTGCGCCGCATGCGCACGGACGGTCCGGTGACCCGCCGCCTCTCCGGAACCCTGCGCAGGTACGCCGCCTGGACCCCGCACGCGACGGTGGCCGCGGCCGGCCTGCTGGCCATGGCCGCGGGCTACACCTCCGCCGGCGGACCGGGCGGCGGCCCGGTCGGGGCCCTGCTGTGCGGGCTCCTCGCCCTGCTCCCGGTCCTGGCGACCCTCGTCCGCCCGGTCGGCGCCTTCTGGCTCTCGATCGCCGCGGTCCCGGTCGTCGCCGTGTTCGACGGCGCCTGGAGCGACTGGCCGTGGCCCCCCGGCAGCTTCCTGGCGCATGTCATCGTGCTGACGGTGGTCGCCCGGCGGTCGCGGCCCCGCGTCGCGGCGTGGATGTGGCTGCTGACCGCCGCGTACAGCCTGATGGCCGAGACGTTCTTCGGCGGGGGCTACTACAGCGCCAACACGTTCCCGCTCCTCTTCGTCGCGGCGCTCGCCCTGCTGATCGTCACGGTCCTGAACATCCGCAGGGAGGCCGAACAGGAGGTGACGGCCCACCAGTCGGAGACGGCACACGAGCGGTCCCGGCGCACGCTGCTCGAAGAGCGCACGACGATCGCCCGCGAGCTGCACGATGTGGTGGCCCACCACATGTCGGTGGTCGCCATCCAGGCGGAGGCGGCGCCCTACCGGGTGGAGAACCCGCCCCCGGAACTGGAGCAGGCGTTCGTCACGATCCGGGAGAACGCGGTGGCGGCGCTGACCGAGCTGCGCCGGGTGCTGGGCGTGGTCAGGGCCGAGGACTACGAGGCGCCGGACGCGCCGCAGCCCACCCTCGCCGATCTGGACAGGCTCCTCGCCAATGTGCGGGAAGCGGGTCTGACCGTGGAGAAGGCGGTCACCGGCGCGGTGCGCGAACTTCCTCAGGGCGTCGAACTGTCGGCGTACCGGATCGTCCAGGAGGCTCTCAGCAACACCCTCCGGCACGCGCCGGGCGCCTCCGCCCGCGTCGAGATCGGCTACGTGCTCGGCGGGCTCGGCCTGCGCATAGTCAACGGCCCCGCGCCGGTGACGACCCTGGAGAAGTCCACGCACGGCGCGGGGCACGGCATCACCGGCATGCGCGAGCGGGTCACGATGCTGGACGGCGAGATGACGACGGGCGCCACGGACGACGGAGGATACGAGGTGGCGGTGTTCCTGCCGGTGGCGTCGGGGGAGCAGAACGGATGACGGGCGGTACGGGTCGCGCGATCCGCGTGCTGATCGCGGACGACCAGATGATGGTCCGCGAGGGCTTCTCCGTGCTGCTCGGCGCGATGCCGGACATCGAGGTGGTCGGCGAGGCGGTCAACGGCCGGGAGGCGGTCGACCGGGTTCGCGAACTGCAGCCGGACGTCGTGCTGATGGACATCCGCATGCCGGAGATGAACGGCATCGACGCGACCCGCGAGATCGTCGCGGCGGACGGTGCCGCGAAGGTGCTGGTGCTGACGACGTTCGACCTCGACGAGTACGTGTACCAGGCGCTGCGTGCGGGGGCCTCCGGCTTCCTGCTCAAGGACGCCTCGGCCCGCCAGCTCGCCGACGGGGTGAGGGTGGTGTCGGCCGGGGAGGCGCTGCTCGCCCCCTCGGTCACCAGGCGGCTGATCACGGAGTTCTCCAAGCTCGCGGAGGAGCCGAGGCTGCCGGCGACGGCGCACGGGGCGTACGGGGAGCTGACCGACCGGGAGACGGAGGTGCTGGTGCTGATCGCGCAGGGGCTGTCGAACGCGGAGATCGCCGAACGGCTCGTCGTCGCGGAGTCGACGATCAAGACCCATGTGAGCCGCATCCTGGTGAAGCTGGGGCTGCGGGACCGCACACAGGCGGCGGTGTTCGCTTACGAGGCGCGGCTGGTCACCCCCAGATGACGGCATCCTGCGCCCGCGGCCCGGGTCGGCCCTGGTCAGCGGGGGGCAGGCCGGGCTAGCGTCCGTTCATGGCAGCTTTGGAGAGTACGCGGGCCTTCGACCCGTGGGATCCGGCGTTCGTGGCGGACCCGTACCCGGCGTACGAGGAACTGCGCGCGCGGGGCCGGGTGCACTACTACGAGCCGACGAACCAGTGGCTGGTGCCGCACCACGCGGATGTGTCGGCACTGCTGCGGGACCGCCGGCTGGGCCGGACGTATCAGCACCGGTTCACGCACGAGGACTTCGGGCGGACGGCGCCGCCGCCGGAGCACGAGCCGTTCCATGTGCTCAACGATCACGGGATGCTCGATCTGGAGCCGCCGGACCACACGCGGATCCGGCGGCTGGTGTCGAAGGCGTTCACGCCCCGCACGGTCGAGCGGCTGAAGCCGTACGTGGAGGGGCTGGCGGGCGAGCTGGTCGGCCGGCTGGTGGAGGCCGGCGGCGGGGATCTGCTGGCCGACGTGGCCGAGCCGCTGCCGGTGTCGGTGATCGCGGAGATGCTGGGTGTCCCGGAGTCCGAACGGGCTCCGCTGCGGCCCTGGTCGGCGGACATCTGCGGGATGTACGAACTGAATCCCCCGGAGGACGTGGCGGGCAGGGCGGTGCGGGCGTCGGTCGAGTTCACCGAGTACCTGCGGGGGCTGATCGAGGCCCGCCGCAAGGAGCCCGGGGACGATCTGATCTCGGGGCTCATCGCGGCCCACGACGAGGGCGACCGGCTCACCGAGCAGGAGATGATCTCCACCTGCGTGCTGCTGCTGAACGCGGGGCACGAGGCGACGGTCAACGCCACCGTGACCGGCTGGTGGACCCTGTTCCGGCATCCGGAGCAGCTCGCGGGGCTGCGGGCGGACCACACCCTGATCCCCACGGCGGTGGAGGAGCTGATGCGTTACGACACCCCGCTCCAGTTGTTCGAGCGCTGGGTGCTGGACGACATCGAGATCGACGGTACGACGGTGCCGCGGGGGGCGGAGATCGCGATGCTCTTCGGCTCCGCGAACCGTGACGCCGCGGTGTTCGAGGACCCGGAGACGCTGGACCTGGCCAGGGCGGAGAACCCGCACATCTCCTTCAGCGCGGGCATCCACTACTGCATCGGCGCTCCGCTGGCCCGGATCGAACTGGCCGCGTCCATGAGCGCGCTCCTGACGAAGGCGCCCGGTCTCCGGCTCGCCGGGGAGCCGGTCCGCAAGCCGGGCCTCGTGATCCGCGGACTGGAGAGCCTGCCGGTGGAGGTCTGACCTCCGCCACCGCTCCTCCGACATCGCCCCTCCGCCACCGCTGCGTCCGGGGGTGCGACCGCTCACCGCTCCCGCCGGGTTGACCGCTCCCGTCGGGCTGACCGCTCCCGTCCGGGGGGGGGCGCCCGGGGCCCCCGGGGGGGTGTTCGGTGCCGGTGTCTGCTTCAGGGACTGTGCGGGGGTCTACGGGGTGGGGCAGGCGAGCGCCGTCGCCCGGTTCTGGGCCGGGGCTTCCTCCTGGGGCGGCGCAGT